>NZ_LHCD01000058.1:0-17434 GCF_001262595.1 Methylobacterium sp. ARG-1 | reverse complement strand
GAGCCAGGATCAAACTCTCACGTTGAAGAGATTGATCAAAGCTGATCACGTCATCTTGACGAAGGCTCACATTGATCCGGGCGTTTCCACCCGAACCGTGTGAGCTTCCAAAAAGCGCATGACAGCTCGCATCCTCTTGACGACCCGGCTCACGCCGGGCCCGCAAGGACGAGCGCCGTCCACGCTTCTCTTTCTCGTATTCACTTGTCAAAGAGCAGCACCACCTTGCGCGGATGCTGGCATATATAGAGTCGGCAAGTTACCCCAGCTCTCGCCGGTCATTGCTTGCACTCGTCTCTGGAAGGCTGTCCGAGCGGCCCGCCCTGCTTGGGCACCGCGTCGGGAGGCGCCGTATAGGGCGCCTCAGACCGCCTGTCAATCTCGACGCTTCCTCAGCCGAGAGACTGCCCTAGCTTGCGCCGGACGCCGTCTCACAAGGCTGGGAAGCGGAGGCACAGAACTACATGAAGCAGCGTCTGCGCCGACCTCCATAATCTAAGATCGCGTTCTACATTCCACAAGCTGCAACCCAAGCTCTCGCTCGCGTTTCGCACATTCGGCAGCAGCTTAAGAGCAGGCATCTACCGCTGCTTGCTTATTTGAGAGGCTCAGCGGCCGCTTTCGCATGCCAGCTGGTAGACCTGATATGGGAAGTGCCACTGTGGTTTCAAGGGCCTATTAGCTCTTGACAGGCACTTCACAGCGCACCCGCATCAACTGACCTGTTATAGGAATTGCCGAATCCATTACAAGAGGGCAGAAACTTTTGCCGGTCACCTTTTCAGGCTCCCCGCCTCGACTAGCCTGAGATGGAGATCCTTGGCTCTGCTGCAAGAATGCCTGCCAGCTCTGTTACAGGAACCCCCTTGCCTCAATTTCCCTTAAAGACAACGAGGGGCTGCGCTTGCGAGCAACCCCTCCATTGTCGGGCCGCGGCCGACTTATGACCGCAACGGCGTCGCTTTACGCGGAGCGGATCTCACTAGAGGCGAGCAACCAGGTCACCAGCGCGTTCGACCGCAGCGTAAGACAATGAGACACTGGATCACCTCCTTTCGTTCGTTAATCGGAGAACGCGATTTAGGCCGCGGTCGTCCTGAGCACAAGTCGTGAACGGCCGACCCGAAAGCATAGGGGGAATGCGTGCGAGAGGCCGCGACGCGGAATCGCAACCAAAGCGAAGTGGCACCGCAGGGTGACCACGCCGCCCTCGGCTCGTAGGCTGCGGGTTCGATGCCTCGATTGGACCAATCGGCGGCAGAGCACCGCTCCCGGGCGAGGTGACCGGGTTGATCAGCGCCGGCCTGGCATGTGGCTCAGCCGATGGTAACGTTGCATCCGTCAGTAGCGACCCCAGCAGGTCCGTCGAGGATCTACTTAGAGTGGCTTCGTTTCGTGGCTCGGGACCGCCCGACATACCGTAGCTTCTTCATGAGGCTGCTACGCGCCCATCAGTGGGTCACTTCTCCGGACGACGTTCTGAACGGCACGGATCGACCGCAGCGTGCCTGGGTCGGCGCCAGTCTCCAAGGCCTCCTGCTCCAGTGCGAAGAGTTGTCCCATTAGGCGTACGCGGGCCCGCTGGGCCGAGTTTGGCAGCAGCTCCTCCACCAGCGCCACGAGCCTCCTCATGACGGGGTCATCGATGGATTGTGGGGACGTGCGCATGCGGTGGCTCTTGCGGCGGACCGTGTGAGCAACGCCGGGCCGGCACCGCACAAAGCCGTGCCCTTTCAGGTTGGCTCATAGGCATCGTATCCAGCTGCGGTGAGGTAGTTTCGGCACTCATCCGGTCGGACGGCGGCGAACGCGTCCGCGATGGCGATGGTCAGGTCGGCGGCGGTCCGCGCTGCAGCCGTCCGGAGGAGGGCTTTGACCTTGGCAAAGACCTGCTCGATCGGATCGAAGTCGGGACTGTAGGGCGGGAGGTCGAGAACCCGTGCGCCGACCGCCTCGATGGCCTCGCGCACCCCGGCGACCTTGTGGGCGTTCAGATTGTCGAGGATGACGGTGTCGCCGGCCCTCAGCACCGGAGCCGGGGTGTCGGTGACGTAGGCGCGGAAGCGCATACCATTCGTGGTTCCATCGAAGACGCTCCTGGCAATCAGTCCCGTGGCGCACAGGGCGGCGGTGATGGTGGTGGTCTTGTAGTGCCCGTGGGGCACGGCGAACCGGCGGCGCCGACCGCACGGAGCACGACCATAGCGGCGGACCATCTTCGTAGTGGCCGCCGTCTCGTCGAGGAACACCAGGCGATCCGGATCGAGGTCGGGCTGGCGATAGAACCAGTCCTCGCGCGCGGCCCTCACATCCGACCGCTCCTGCTCGGCCGCGTGGACAGCCCCTTTTTACGGGTGATCCCATGCCGGGCGAAGAAGCGTGACAGGCTGCTCGTGCTTGCCCGGACGCCGCGTTCCGAGAGCCTGTCGCGCAGTTCCCGCAGGAAGGAGAGCGGGTATTCTTCGTTGAGCCGAAGGATCAGGGCGGCCTGCGCTTCCAGACGCTGCGCGTTGCGGTCGCCGCCCATGGGCTTGGGCGCGATCTACCCGTCCTGTCGGAAGCGCTCATGCCAACGGACCGCGCTGGCGGCCCCGACACCAAAGCGTTTGGCCGCCTGACGCCGCGAGGCTCCCGCTTCAATCGCGGCGACCACACGCTCGCGCAGATCCACCGACAGCGCTGAAGGCATGGCAATCCTCCATCACAAGCCCATCCAGTGAAGCACACGCCAGCCAGATCGCCTAACCCCAAGCGATTCAACCCGCCAGGGCACGGCTCTAGCCAGCAGACGGCCAACACGACCGGCGGCACCGCCAAGCCGGTAGGTACGCCGGATACAGATCGGGCACAGAACGGTGGGGCGTCGCGCGAGAGCAGCGGCACACCCGGCACGGTCGGTGGTGTCTCCGGTCCTGTTGGCGCTGCTACAGGGGCTTGGCAAGCCGACGGCATCGCCAGTGGCCGGGTCGCGACTTCACCGGATGATGTCCGTCGGCGATCGGTGAATCGGCCCACCGCTGCAGCTGCGGCTGCAAAGGGCGGGGATGCGAAGGCCTCGCCGGGCCTGGCATCGGAGGACAAGGTTTCCCAGGCCAAGACGGCCCTGCAGCGCGCAGTTGATCTGAACGCCAAGGGTGACCAGAGCTGCCGCGATGCGGTCAAGGAAGCGCGCAACCCGCTCCCGCAACAGCAGGGTCGGTGAAAATTTAAGGAGCTCACACAGGTAAGTTCGCGCTCGGCTCGCACATGACATGATCAGTCTGTCGGCGGTGCAAATCGTCGGTGTGGCCCTGCCTTCGCGTTCCTCCAAGATTGCTCGGGCGGGGCCACTTTCATGTTTGGTGCGGTCGCGTATCTCAGGATCAGACGATGCAGCCAGGGGACATGAAGCCCGCTCCGGTGCGGACTAACCGCTACGGAATCATCGCGGCGGTGCTTCTATTTGCAGCGCTCGTAGTCTTCGGGGTCTATTTCGTCCTCATTCCATCACCGCTGCCGCCACAGTGAGAGCCTTGCCGGTTCCTTCTTCAGGGAGCGTAGGCGTTGTGCGAGTGCAGGATCAGGTTGTTACGTCGCCCGGACCTTACCCAAGCACCGCGGATGCTGGGCTGAGTTGGGTCCTGGGCATCCTGCTCGCTGCCACGGTCGTGATCACGATCTGGTTTGCCGCCAGTCGGTCAGAGACTGACTCGGCACTCGCAGACGTGTCGTCTTGTTTTGTCGAGTGGCTGGTCTCATCCCTCTCAGGCCCGGCATCGTGTTCGAGCTTCGCCCTTCGCTCCACCTTCAACTCACGCTCGGCCATGAACCACCAGTGCAGATCGAAGCCGTCGGGCTGGTGATGTCGGTCCCAAAGATCGTAAGCGCGTTCACGGGTCTCATGAAACGAAGGTGTCGCGGCTGGTTCCATGATGGGGCTTTTGTGGCGAGAACCAGGATCAGTGCTACTCTCTGCCGAAACAGCAGCAGGGCATCCTTAGCGGGCGTTGCCCTGAATGCCACCGCCTACTTGCCGCGCTTTGCGCATGCCAGCGAAGCCGGCTGATCCCGCCGGCTCGTAGACCTCTACGTCGTCGACAGCCTGGAAGCGGACCTTCACAGATCGCACACCGGGTCGCACGCGGCCACGGAATATCACGGCGCGCCTGGTTCGGTAGCGTGCCCTTACGCGATCTGTGGAGGCAATTTACTATTATGCTTCCTTTACGCTTGGTGGCACAGTGCCGGCCTTAGCCCGATCCGGCCCGAGCACCGCTTCTTCTACCCGATCGACTGGCGCGAGTTGTCGGCGGCGATCCGCTTCGGCCGGGCGCAGGGCCGCTGCGAGAGCTGTAGGCGACCGTACGGGCAGATAGTATATCGCCTCTGTGATGGCCGCTGGTGGGATGCCGAGGTCGGCCGTTGGCGCAATGGATGGGGGCTCAGGATCCAGATCGGGTCTGGCGTTGATATACGCGGCCGCGCTCGCCAAACGCATGTGGTTTTAGCCGCCGCGCATCGGGACCACGACACTGCCAAAAACGCGGACGCCAATCTTGCGGCTTTCTGCCAGCGCTCCGTCGGTGGTGTCTCCGGTTGCGCTGGCGCTGCTACAGGGACTGGGCAAGCCGACGGCATCGCCAGCGGTCGAGTCGCGACCTCACCGGATGATGTCCGCCGGCAATCAGAAAACCGACCCACCGCTGCAGCCGCGGCTGCAAAGGGTGGGGACGCCAAGGCTTCGCCGGGCTTGGCATCGGAGGACAAGGTTTCCCTAGCCAAGACGGCACTGCAGCGTGCGGTCGATCTGAACACCAAAGGGGACCAGAGCTGCCGTGATGCGGTCAAGGAAGCGCGCAATCTCCTCCCGCAACAGCAGGGGCGGTGAGAACCTGAAGAGCTCACACAGGTGAGTTCGCGTTCGGCCTGCACATGACATGATCAGCCTGCCGGCGGTGCAAATCATCGGTGTGGCCCTGCCTTCCCGTTCCTCCAAGATTGCATGGGTGGGGCCACTTTTCAGATCGGCCTGATCGACGTCATTCTGATGCTGTTGCTCTGGGTTTTCCGACAGGCTCGCAGCGTCTCTGTCGCTGAAAGTACGATTTGCAAATGGCTACCCTCGACCAGACCGTGGAGTTCTTTCGGGCGCTCCTCGAAGCTGAACAGCCTGTCGCCATCGGCGAAGCTGATCAGGCGATCTGGGCGTACCTGACGCCTGTTCAAGGCTTGAGCGCCCAGGTGGCGGCGTTGGAGATGCTTCGCAAACAGTCCGCTGAGCTGGATTGTGCCTCCGCCTTCTTGCCGCGCTTGCTGAACGACCTTGATCGTCATCGAGAGCGTCTGAGCGAAAAATCCGTCTGACCCGGGCATCGGACCGTCAGAGCTCCTCGGCCCCGCCTACGTCTTTAAAGCGCGTTCAGGTGGGGTGCCACCAAGTTTAGCTGGTTGAGGCGCCTATCCCAACAGGATCGTGGCGATCGCTCGCCGTGCGCGCTGTAAATCCAGCTCCGCCTCTGCGGCGGCAGCTTCCGCTGGAGAGAGCATATGGACGGCTCGCAGCAGTGGCGATCCCTTCGTCATCGTGACCAGAGCCTCAACCGCGACTCGATCAATCTGAACGACGTTCGAGGTGTCGCCAAGCAGCAATCCAAGGCGGTGCTCTCAGTGCCGCCCTTCCGTGCCGTCCGAGCAGGTGCAGGTGAAGCGGATCCCACCGCTGGTTGGCGTGGCTTCCATGCGGTGGATCTCGTCGTTGCCCGGACTGTGCACGGAGAACATCAGGGCCGACATGCCACCTCTCTAGAATTCGGGCCGTGAGCCGGCGCCTGCGGTGTCCAGTTCCCCCGCCCGCGCCGACCCTCACGCGACTGCCCGGCCGAGGCTTCACGGGCGGCCTATGGGGAACTGGCCCACAGAGCACCTGTCGTCACGAGCTTGCCCGCCGCATGCCTTGCGGTGTCGCGAACACCTCGGGCGCACTGACGAGAAGAGGCGCCCCTGTAGCAGGCGCAGGAGAGGTTGTCGCTGGTCGGGCTCTGCCGCGCTGAGCCTTCAGCCGCTGCAGGGCGCGCTCATTCTCGCGATCGAACTGTGTCGGCGCCCTGCACTCTCGCCGCCGGAAACTAACGGTGGTTGTGGCACTGCCTTGAACAACCTCGCAAGGGTGAAGGCCGATCACTCCAGCAGGGGCTCTCATGCCGGTACCGGCGCTGCCTGCAACGTGCCCGTTCGTGCGCAGGCTGATCGTGCTTCTCGCGGCCGACCTACCACCTTCGCCGTTCATGACACCCGACCTCACCTTCCGCCTCCTGTGCGAGTTACAGGACGAGGCGGAGCACTACGGTGCCTCCGAGCCATCTAGGCGTGCGATCGCGCGGGTGTGCCAATGGGCGGGCGATTCGCTCGGGCTATCGAAACCGCAGGCCGGCCATACAAGGTCCGCGCTGCCAACGGTATACCGGACGGTCTATCACAGCGGGGATGTCACGGTCGGTTCGGCTTCGTCAGCGGGCTCCCTCCTCTCGGCTATCGAAACTGCCAGAGCCGAGATGATCCGGCACGGTGCCGATGCCGCGCAGATCGTCGACCGTGATGGGCTCGGCGCCGTGGTTTGGTCAGGCACACGCATGGAGGACAAGGCCTAAGAAGCTCCGGCATCCGCTACGCCCGCAGCATCGCATTACAACTGGGCCCTGCGCTCCGCCTTCAACTCGCGTTCGGCCATGAGCCAGAACTCCAGCTCGTAGTTTGGCTTTCGTCCGGGACGCGCCTCGTCATGAAGCTGTGGCCGACCTGCTCGCAATGGAACGCCCTGAAGGGCGGCCGAGAAAGGTGTGTGCGGTTGGTGCGCCTACGTGCCCTTATGCGAATGGCATGGCAGCTGTCGCGCTGAATGTCCGCTATGGAGAAGCGACCGATTATTCTTGAATGACCTGGAAGGGCGCAAAGCCGAACGGCCGGTTTTGCTCTTATTGGCGGCCTAGCATGGCGTAATCTGGCCGAAAGCTGCCGGTCCGCTTCGGAGTAGAGCCGCGGCAAAAGCGGACTGCCTCCTATCGACCCGAACTAGCGCCCGAATTGCTGTCGATGCTTCTCCGGAGCAGCCATTCTTCCCCTATCCGGCAACGTCGGCTCGGGGCCGGATTTCACGCCCCGTTCGCCAGGATATCGCTTCCTGAAAGGGCTGCGGACCTCAGCGTCAGGTCATGTACCAGCCACCGTTCACATTCACCGTCTAGCCGGTAACATACCCATTCAGCGCCAGCATCACCGCGACGTCGGTCACTTCACTCCGGCTGGCCGAACCGGCCCACCGGAAGCAGGTGCGGACAGATCTTGGGATTGCCCTTGATCATGTCGGTCTCGATCAGGGCCGGCGCGACCACGTTCGCTGTGATGCCCTCCCGCGCGAGCAGGCCGGCGTAGCTTTGCATTAAGCCGACCAAGCCGGTCTTGCTCGCCGCGTAATGGTGCCCTATCACGCCGCCCGTCTGCGCCGCGATGAAGCCGAGCATCAGGATGCGCCCCCAACGTCGCTCACGCGGGCCTGGGCGCGCCGCCTGGGTAACCAGGAACGCCCGACGTCAGGTTCTCTCCCGAATGACCTTTTCCCAATCACGTTCGTGAAGGAGTTCGCATCGCGTCCGTCGATGAAAAACTTGTTGTTGAGTATCAGCGCCGTCTCGAGCGCCTCCTCGGGCGAAGCGGACCACTCCACGATCTTCTTGCCCCAGTACATGCGCATGTGGTTATGCATGTACCCCGTCTCGCGCATCTCCATCATCGCCGCGTTCCAGTAACGGTCGTGCGTTTCGCTGCGCTCGAACTGCTCGGGCGTGTAGAGGTAGGGCCGCGGGTCGCGCCGGTGCGCATCGACGGTCCTGCGCGTCCAGGCCGGCGCGGCCTCGTAGGAATCGTAATTCGGCTCGTAGAAGTTGTGGTTCATCGCGAGCTCGCGCCTGACAATGAGCTCCTCCAGGTAAGCGGCCTTGTCGTCCTCACCGCAGGTCGCGGCGGCCCGCACCCTCAAGGCGATGGCCACGGGCGAGATCTGACCGTAGTGCAGGTACGGGCTCATGTGCGAGGCCGCCCCCGCCTCAGGCCTGCCCCGCACCGTCGCGTAATGGTTGAAGCGGGCGCCCAGGTAGTGGTTCAGGGTCGCCTCGGCCTGCGTGGCTCCACCCTTGAACCGGCGCACGGGCCGGACGCTCTGGTCGACCTTCAGCGTCCCCACGAGCCTGGGCACGTCAGACAGGTCGAGGGTGCTCTCATAGTCGAGGTGGTCGGCCCGATGCGCGACCGGTTCTCCCTGCAGCGGTACTATGAACGGCAGGCTTGAGATCAGCGAACGTCCGGAGCGTCGCCGTTCGCCGTGCGTGGCTTCAAGGGACTGCGCCAGCCATCGTCCACGGCTCGCCCCCTCTGTACTTTCACGCCTGCGAGACCTCGCCGTGCCGTGCCAGCATCAAATTGGCCAGATCGCACTAGGCGTAGGTGTTTAAGCCCGCGACTAGCCTGCGCGGCGCCCCCTTCGTCAACGGGCGGCCCGACGTCTTTGAGGCCGCTTATCGAGCAGTCCGGTCAGGCGGCGTTCTGCACTTCGTCGTTCGACAGCCCCTCGGCCTGCAGGCGCCACATTCGGTCGAACAGCCCACCCGCACGGCGCAGGTCGGCGGCCTTGCCGTCCTCCACGATACGCCCATCCTCGACCACGAGGATGCGGTCGAAGGTGGCGAGCGTGGACAGGCGGTGCGCAACCGAGATCACCGTGCGGTCGCGCATAATCCGCACGAGGTTGTCCTGGATCTCCATCTCCGACTCGGTATCGAGGGCTGAGGTTGCCTCGTCGAAGATGATCACGGGCGCATCCTTGAGGAAGGCGCGCGCGATGCCGATCCGCTGGCGCTGCCCCCCGGAAAGCTTGGTACCCCGTTCCCCCACGACGGTGTCGTAGCCCTGGGAAAGGTGGCGGATGAAACGGTCACAGGCGGCGGCGCAGGCGGCCGCGTAGACCTCCTCATCGGAGGCGTCCGGGCGAGCAAAGCGGATGTTCTCCATCACCGAGCGATGCAGCAGGCTGATCTCCTGGGGAACCACTGCCAGCGCGTCGCGGAGCGAGTCCTGAGTGACCGTCTCGATGCCTTGCCCGTCAATCAGGATGGTGCCGGCGTCCGGGTCGTAGAGGCGCTGGATCAGGTGCACCACCGTGGACTTTCCCGCCCCTGAGGGGCCAACGATGCCGACTTTCTGCCCGGCCGGGATCTTCAAGCTGAACCCGTCGAGCGCCTTGCGATGCGACCCGTAGCCGAAGGTGACGTTCCGGAACTCGATCTCGCCGTGGCGAAGGGAAAGGCTCGGCGCATCCGGCAGGTCTTGCACCAGGCGGGGCTTGGCAATGACCGAGAGTGTCTCCTCGATGAAGCCGAATTGCTGGGCGACATCGACAAGCGAGAGAGCCATGTCCTTCGAACTGTGAAGGACGCGCAAGGTCAGGCCGGACACCACCACCACGTCGCCAGGGCTGGCCTTGCCTTGGCTCCAGAGGATCAGGACCCAGCTCAGAAGGCCGCCCGCCATAACCCAGAGCGCGCCGTCATGAAGCATGCGCGCTTTCTCCAGGTACATCCAGCTTCCCTGCTGCCGCACAGCCTCGCGGCGGAACAAGGCATCGAGCCTCTGGTACTCCCGGCGGCGGGCTGAGAAGGCCTTGACGGTCCACATGTTGGCGATGCCGTCGACGAGGTCGCCCGCAGCGAGAGCCGCTTCCCCCGAATAGGCACGATGGTGGGGGCGGCCGCGCTCGCCGAACCAGATCTGCGCGGCGGTGACAAAGACGACGAACGCGAGTAGCACCGCCGACATGCCGGAGGCGACGCCCGCGAAGATGACGATAGCGCCGAGCAGGTCGACGAGCGGTGGGATCACGCGCCAGACGAGAGTGTTGATCAGAGCGCCGAAATTGCCGGCGGTGGCGGTGATCCGCTGCCCCAGAGAGCCGGCGAGGTTCTCAGCAAAGTAGCGCATCGCCTGCCCGCTGAGGCAATCGAAGAGTTCGAGACGCACGTCGACTCCGATCCCCACGGTGGTCTTGCACGTCAGCCATCCCGTCAGGCGGTGGAAGACAGATTCCGCCGCGATGAGGCCGAGAAAGAGGGCCAGGGATAGGGTCACCCATCCTGATAGTCCGCGCGGGCCTGCCATGCCGTCGACCAGGAGCTTCATGACGTATTGCTGCGCCACGCCACAGGCGGCGGCCATGACGATCAGTGCGGAGAGCGTGCCAAAATGCCAGCGCCAACGCAGGACGTGATGCAGCATGAACCGGCTTGGTAGGCGCAGGTGCTCGGGCAGCGCCACGCCCTCAGTGGCGGAGGCGGGCATCTCAGATGGCATGTCGTCTAACTTCCTCGCGGCGAACGTGCATGAGGGCGGCGCCCTGGCGCGCGATCTCCTCAGCGAGTTCGGCGTGCAGTGTGCGGCGACCGTTCTGGTCGAGCATCGAGAGCAGGCCGACCTCGCAGCAACGGTCGTTGTCCCAGCCGGGATAGTCCACGACGGGATACAGGCAGATGCCCCCCACCGGAACGCCTTCCCGCAGGGCGGCGCGCACCTCGGCGCAGACGTAGTGAAGCCAGGAGGCTCGCGCGGTTCCCTCGGCGCCCGTTTCGGACACGAGGAGGGGGCGTCCGTAACGGGCATAGGTTTCGGCCAGCATGGCCCGAAAGGGTCGGTAGCCGTGGTGACCCAGGGGGATCGTGCCGCCGCCGAGCACCCACTGGTTGTCGGGGTAGAAGTTCAGTCCCACGATGTCGAGGGAATCCAGGCTTCCCCCGAGTTCAGGAGCCATGCGGCCGCTCACCATGTCGAGGGCCTCGTACTGAGCCAGCCGGTAGTGCTCTGCCGCCTCGCGGTCCGCCTCGCTCCCCGGAGTCACGTGTATGGCGGGCTCGGCATGCAGGAACCGGGCGCGCGGATCGACCTCGCGGATGGCTGCGGTCGCCGCAATAGAGGCGCGGGCGAGCTGCCGCTTGAGTTCCATTCCGCGCCCAATGGCGAGCGGGGAGATCCGGGCCGTGTCACCGCCAGCCCAAGCCCAGAACGAGATCTCGTTGACCGTGCAATAGACCGGGACGGACTCGGTCTCGGAGCGCACCAGCCGAGCGGTCGCGGCGGCGAACCTGGCGAAGCGCTCCACGAACGCGCTTGACCAGATCTCGATGTCGTCGGGCCAGCCGTAGTGGCACAGGTCCCAGGCCACCCGCATGCCGCCTATCTCGGCCTCCCGCAGCATGAGAAGGAAGCTCGACCAGTCATACTGCCCCGGAGCCGTCTCGATGAGGTGCCAGCGCAGGCCATCGCGCACGCCGTGGATGCCCTGGGAACGCAGCGCACGATAATCCTCCCGGGCGAGGCGGTCGTGCCCTGTGGAAGCGAGCAGATCGAGGCGGCGCCCGTCGCTTCGGCGGTGGCTGGAACACTCAAAGCCGCCAAGGATGACGCTTCCAAGAAGGGAGGTCGGCTGGTCTTTCACCGGAAAGTTCACTCGTCGAACGCGCCTGTCATTCCGCGGCCTGCCTTCGCCCCTCGTCTGGAACTGTCGAGCGGTCCCGGAGGAAGCGTTCGATGGCGCTATCGAGTGACGGCATCATAAACCCGCGTATGCTCGTCAGGGCCGTGTTGCTCGCGCCCTCGCCTGACCAAGTTAGCGGCCGAGATGTGATGCCCATGCTCCCAGCCATACGCTCGGCGAGATCGGTCCAGTTAATTTCCCCCTGATTGGCGAGGTGCCAAATCCCGCTCTCGCCATCGATGAGGAGATCGAGAGCGGCATGGATGAGGTCTGGCACGTAACTCAGCGAGGTGATGCCCGGTGGCAAGATTGGCGGGAACTCTCGTGCCGCGAGGGCTGCATGCAGGGTCGATGGCAGGCTCAGCGCTTCCCCTGCGGCCATCACGCAGCCGGTGCGGACTTGAAGTGGCGCGCGGTGAACCTGCGCCACCAGCCCTTCGGCCTGCGCTTGGCTCACGCCGAAATGGCCAGACGGAACCGAGGGGGCATCCTCGGCGTGGGCCGGTCCCGTGCTGCCGTCGAAGACGAGGTTCGAGGTGAACGAGAGTAACGGCAGGTCAGCCGCGGCGCAGGCGGCAGCGACGGCCTTTGCCGTGTAAGGGGCGGCCCAAAGTGTCGCGCCCGGATAGCGGGCAGCAATCGCGGAGAGTTCGAGGGTCGACGCGTCCACTACGGCCCAGGGCCTGCGGCCGGCGGGAGGCGCGAGGGCGTCGCCGATGTCCTTGACTGCACCGACGTGCAGGGTGTCAAGACCTCGGCACGCGCAGATGCGAAGGACCTCGTTGCTGAAGGCACCTTTCGGCCCGAGGACCACGAGCGGCTGGCCTTTCTCCTGGGGCGCGCCCGGGCGCAGGGAAGGCCGGTAGTGCCGCCCAGTCCGACGCCACCATCCGGGACGTTGCAGAACGGGATGCTCGAAGCGTCCCTCCATCGCCAGGCTCCGCGCGGCCCGGCCCAAGGCGGTCAGGCGCGGCGGCCGGGAGCGCGTGTCGAATGCGCCGGGCTCGTAGAACCCATGTCGGTTCACCAGTAGGGAGTTCCAGTCTACAGCGCCAAGGAGCGCCCAAACCGTGACAGCCTCGACGGGGCAGCCCGCGCGCCTAAGGTTGCAGGCGGCCTCCCAGACCTCGTGCAGCCATCGCAGCTGCTCGTCGCGGGTGCAGCCATGGTGGGCCTCCGTGACCGCCAAGGGGCGGTGATAGCGATGCCACACTTCGGCGAGGCGCGCCTCAGGGCCGGTCTTTTGGGCCGGCAGGTCGACACGTACGGCTTCTGCGTCGGCGTAGCGGTAATGTCCGTTCCCGCCTCGCAAACTGCTGGGGTAGGCCTGGACGTCAGTATCGAGGTAACGCTCGCTCGTGAGATAGTGGTTGACCCCGATGAGGTCTGGGGCACCTTCGCCCTCGGCAAGGAGGTCAAGGTCGGACCGCGCGATGCCGAGGCCGAGGAGTCGGGCATGCCAGGGGTGGGTTGGTCCCACCCGCCCGTCGAGAAGGTCGAGGCTGAGCCAGCGGCGCTCGTTCTCGTGATCGGCCTGGTAGGCGAGCTTGGCGACTGAGAAAGTCTTGCCGATATCCTCGGTTTGTATGAGACGGGCTTGGGGCGTGACGCGGCGGACGGCGCGCATGCAGAGCAAGACGGCTTTGCATTGGTTCACTAGGGCTCGGAGAAAATCGGCTTGGGCGGTCCGGTGCGGATACCAATGGCCGTAGAGCCCGCTGAACCGTGCCGTGGTCAGGGGCTCGTTGACCGGCGTATAGTCCGTGACCCAGGGGTAGCGCGCTGCGACGCGACCCGCATGAACGGCCAGGCCCTCGGCGAAGCCCGCGTCGAGAAGGCTGGTGTAGGAAGGGCCGCTCCCGTGGTGCACCAGGCCGACGATGGGGCGGATGCCAAGTTCCTGCATCCGGGAGAGTCGCGCGTCAGCCCAGGTCCAGTCGCAGGTGTCCGAACGTAGGGGCGAGACGGTCTCCCACAGCACTGGGTACCGCAGGGTGCGAATACCGAGAGCGGCCGCCGCATCGAGATCAGCGATGCGGTCGGCATGTCCCGTCTCAACGAACTGGTCGCGGAACCGCGCTCCAAGCCGGACGGTGCTGCACTCGAACCCGCCCCAAAGCTCCGGGGGGGCATGGGCTGGATGAGACAAGGCCAGGGGCTTCCCTAAGAATTTTTACAAACTTGCTTTTCCTCATTTGAAACTTCGTGATGGGTCGCGAGTTTCATTCTTGGGCCTTGATTATTTTCGTCCATATCCTGAAAATAACATGTGTTAATTATCGGCATGGGTTCAAGCAAAAATATCAATTAATACTTATCCTAAGTTGTGATCATGGGCTTTTAGGACGTGTCATAAATCGTAGTGATCAGGAGTGATACGGTTTTGGATAGCGGTACGATTACGGCGATTGAACAAACCTCCATGCTCGACCATGGTGGACCACAGGGCATCCCGACCATTCCGGCTCGGGAAGTCCCACCGAACAAGCCGCTTGTCCTGTGCCTTTCACACTTACGATGGGCCTTTGTCTGGCAGCGTCCGCAGCATCTCCTTGTCCGAGCCGCTGCGCACTTCGACGTTATGGTGGTCGAAGAGCCCGTTCACGAAGATTGCCCGGCCCCGCACCTGCGCATGGAGACGGTCCCGTCGGGGATTAGGGTGGCCGTCCCGATTATCCCGCTGGGAACCTCATTCGAAGATGCGGTTGCGATCCAGGAAGGGCTAATCGGAAGCTGGCTGTCTGAACATTCGGCCGGCCAGCGGATCTTCTGGTACTACACCCCAGCGGCAATGGCTTTTACCCGCAGCCTGCCGCGGGATCTCACTATTTACGACAATATGGACGAGCTCTCCGCCTTCCGCGGCGCCTCGCCGAGCCTTCTTGGGCTTGAGGTCGAGTTGCTAGGTCGGGCCGATATCGTGTTCGCGGGGGGCGCCAGCCTCTATGAGGCAAAGCAAAACCGCCACGACAACGTCCACTGCTTTCCGTCCTCCATCGACGTCAACCATTTCGGGCGTGCTCGGAAGGGCCCTCCAGAGCCCATGGATTTGGCAGAGGTTCCGCGTCCACGCCTTGGCTTCTTTGGCGTCGTTGACGAGCGCTTTGACGTCGACCTGCTTGCCTCGGTGGCTAGCCTTCGTCCGGACTGGCACTTCGTCATGATCGGCCCAGTGGTGAAGATCGACCCGGCGCTGCTGCCGGGCGGCTCCAACATCCACTGGCTCGGGCCGAAGTCGTACGACGACCTGCCCGAGTACCTTGCCCACTGGGACTTCGGCTTGATGCCGTTCGCGCTGAACGAGTCGACCCGGTTTATCAGCCCGACCAAGACGCCCGAGTTTCTCGCCGCAGGGCTCCCCGTGGTGTCCACACCTGTGCGCGACGTGATCGACGCTTATGGCAAGGAGGGTCTCGTCGAGATCGCCTCGACCGCAGCGGACGTGGTTGCGGCCGTTGAGCGCCTGATGCGGCGTCCCCAGGAGGCCTGGCTTGAACGCGTCGACGCCCGCCTTGCGACAGGATCCTGGGACACAACCTGGGCAGCCATGCAGGCCATGATCGGCACTGCGCTCAGCGCCGCGTCTCGGCCCGCGCCACGGTTTGCCTCCACGACCTGAACCGCGGCTCGACCGATCGATCCCCATGCGATCTGGAGAACTCCATGTACGATTGGCTCATCGTTGGGGCCGGCTTCGCCGGAAGTGTGCTCGCAGAGCGCCTCGCTCGCGAGCGTGGCGAGCGCGTGCTTGTCATCGACAGGCGCGACCATGTTGGGGGCAACGCCTTCGACGTCCTCAACGAGGACGGCCTGCTCATCCACCGCTACGGCCCACACATCTTCCACACCAACGCGAAGTCGGTGTTCGACCACCTCTCACGCTTTACCGAGTGGCGTCCCTACGAGCACCGTGTTCTCGCGGAGGTGGACGGCCAGCGCGTTCCCATCCCGATCAACCTCGATACGGTCAACCAGCTCTACGGGTTGGATCTAGTCCCCAATTCCTTGAAGAAGTGGCTCGCTGCACGGGCTGAGCCGGTTGCCGAGATCCGCACCTCGGAGGACGTCGTCGTCTCCACCGTGGGTCGCGAACTCTACGAAAAGTTTTTCCGCGGATATACCCGTAAGCAATGGGGCCTCGACCCTTCCGAACTTGACAAGTCCGTGACGGCGCGGGTCCCAACCCGCTTCGACCGTGACGACCGCTACTTCACGGACACCTACCAAGCCATGCCGAAGCACGGCTACACGGCCATGTTCGAGGCGATGCTCGATCACCCCAACATCACCGTCTCGGTCGGCACCGATCATGCGGCCCTAAGCGCCGCAAGGACGGCGCGGCGCACGATCTTCACCGGCCCTGTCGACGCCTATTTCGATTACCGGCACGGGCCGCTGCCGTACCGCAGCCTGCGCTTCGAGCACGTCACGCGCGAGGTGGAATGGCACCAGTCCGTCGGTGTGGTGAATTATCCCCAAACTGAGGAATTCACCCGCGTCACTGAGTACAAGCACATTACCGGACAGGTCCATCCCCGTACTGCGCTCACCTACGAGTATCCCGAGGCGGTGGGTGACCCCTACTATCCGATCCCGAACCCAGAGAACCAGGCCTTGTTTAAGCGCTACGAGCGCCTCGCGCTCGATGAGCGTGACGTCTGGTTCGTCGGGCGCCTTGCGACCTACCGCTACTACAACATGGACCAGATCGTGGGCCAGGCGCTTGCCACGTTCCGTCGCATCGAGGAAAGCGTGCCACGCAAGGACGGGCGCATGAGCCGCAACTCCGGAGCAATGGCCCTCGGCGCCGCTTAGAAGCGGACAGTCGCAAAACCGCCCGACTCCGTCATCCGCCTCTGGCACGTCGGGGCGCCCGGAAGCGGACGTTTTCACCTTCTGCTTGGGGTCACATGAGGGCGATCGACCGAGCCGCAACGAAGGTTCGCTTCTGCGGTTTGAACGCCGACAGCGGTCAGGACGCTTTCGGCTACCTTCGGCTGGTGCCGATAGTCCTCCGCGCGTATGGATAAGGTAGTTTCCCGCCGTTCCCCTTCCGGGCGGCAATGCATTGAAGCGGAAGTCATCTCCGCCCCCACTCACGACCTCTTGTAAGAGGCGAGGAACGTCCGCTTCGAGGCTAATTGGCGAGACAGTGATTTGCGGCCGGTATGAGTGGATCAGAGACGGTCTGCTTCTCGGCAGCAAAGCCGTGAAGTGGCCGTACGGGCAGGTTTCGCTCAGTCCTAGACATCCTTTCCCGAAACCGTGTCGCTGAATGGGACCGTCAGCACGGGCTCGCCCTGCTCGTTCGTGATCTCGAAGGTGCAAACCGTCCAGTCGCGGATCATCTCATGGCGTTCGCGCGATCAGGTCCCGCGCCTCCGAAAGCGCGTGCTCGCGCGCCGCGTTCACGTCGGTAAGCTCATCGCCCTCGTGGTCCTCTGCCAGACCGCCGGGTCCCGGATGATGCCGGAGGCTGAAGAAGTAGCGCGCCCTCAGGCGCCCTCGATCAAGCGAGCGTACTCGGCCTCGGGCAGGCCGTAGCCGGCGCCAACGATCGCCGCCATCGTCTTGCGGTCCAAGATCGTCAGGCGACCGCGCATCGCCCTGATCAGGCGGTAGCTCTCCAACGCCTGCACTGCCAAGGTGGCGCTGGTGCGCGTTGACCTGACCGGTATTTTGGACCGGGCTAGTTGCGAGGCTACTGCATGGTAGTGGCCATGGGTAGCCGGTAGGCCGGATCCGGGAAGCTGACAGGCGCGGGCGGCCGGTAGCCCAGCGACGAATGCGGCCGGACACGGTTGTAGGTGTTCTGCCATAGGCCAATCACGACCTGTGCTTCTCTCAGCGAGTAGAAAATCTCCTGGCGTAGGCACTCGTCAC
>NZ_LHCD01000057.1:0-21274 GCF_001262595.1 Methylobacterium sp. ARG-1 | reverse complement strand
CGTGCCAGGTCATGGCCAGCCGCTCCAGCCGGTCCAGCGCCGCGTCCGGCTCGAGCTTGCCGGAGGCGCGGGCGAGCAGCGTGCCCCGCAGCTGCGCCTCGGCCGCCACCGGCCGCTGGCCGACCTGCTCGAGGCGGGTATAGGCGTCGAGCGCCGCATCGACCTGGCCGGTCGCCTCCGAGACGCGGGCGCGGACCAGGGCCAGCCGGTCGCGGATCCAGGGCGGCAGGCCGGGCGCGTCCTCCGCCCGGGCCGCGGCGGTCTCGGCATCGCCGTTCTCGATCGCGGCCTCCGCGGCCCCGGCGCGGATCTGCTGGGCGAGGTCCGGGGGGTAGCTATCGGCGACGGGCAGCGCCTTCAGGAAGCCGGCCTCGGCCGCCTTCCAGTCGCCGAGCCCGGCAGACGCCATCGCGCGCCACAGGGCCGCTTCCGGATCGGCGGCGAGCTGGGGCACCGACAGGGCCTTCAGGGCCTCGGCGTTGCGGCCGCTGCGCGTAAGCGCCAGGCCGCGCAGGATCGCGACGTCGCGCTGGGTGGCCAGCAGCGGATCCTCGGCGGCCGCCGCCTCGAGAACCGCGAGGCCCTCGGGATCGAAGCCGTTGGCGATGTTGGCGCGGGCGAGCGTCAGGCGCGCCGGGCCGCGCTCGGCCGGCGGCACCATCGCGGCGGCGTCGGCCAGCGTCCGCAGGGTCTCGCGCACGTTCCCGGCCCGCGCCTGCTCCCAGGGCTGGCGCGCCACCGCGAGGGTGCCGGCCTCGGCCAGGGCGGGGTCGGCCCTGCGCGGCGCCGTGGAGGCGGCGAGCCCGCCCTCCCGGCCGATCGTCACCGCGTCGAGCTGGGGCCGGACCGCGAGGTCGTCGGCGCCCGCCAGCACCGCGAGGCCGTGCCGGCTCGGCAGGATCTCGAAATCCACGAAGCGGCGGCTCTTCGGATTGCCCACGGCGCGCTGCGCCGCCGAGGTGACCACCCCGATGCGCTCGCCGTCGCGGTCGAGCCAGGTGACCGATCCGGGCCGAGGCAGCGCGAGGGCGACGGTGATCCGACCCGACGGGTCCGGCTTGCGCACCGGGTCGAGGGTGTCGCTCGGGCTCAGCGTATCGCCGGCCGACAGCTCCCAGGCCGAGCCGGTCCCGGTGGTGACGGCGGCGAGATCGACCAGCCGGCCCGGCGGCACCGCGAAGCGCAGGACCGTGACCGGCCCGGTCCGCGTCGGCGCTCCGACCGGGGTCAGGCCCTGGCGGCCCGCCGGCACGGTCACGGGCTCGGCACTCTCGAACACCAGGGTGGCGATGCCGCCGCGCTCGAACAGGGCGGCGGGCGGCAAGGTCTGAAACGGGAAGACAAGGCCGGCGCCGGCCTGTCGCTTCGGCGGCGCCTCGGGCGCAGGCTCTGGGACAGGCGACGATTCGGCCGTCCGGGCGGGTGCCGGGACGGGCGCGGCCGGCCTGGCGGCGTCCGGCTCGACCGGGCCGGGCACCTCGGTGGCCTTGGACTTGGCGCCCTGGGGCGGCGTACGGGGCACGACGTCGATCGTGTAGGCCCCGTCCTCGCGCTCCGTGGTGAGGGTGAAGCCTTCGGCGGGCGTCACCAGGATGCTGGCCGATCCCTCGTCGGATTCGGTGGCGAGCTTGGCGATGCC
Source organism: Methylobacterium sp. ARG-1 (assembly GCF_001262595.1). Taxonomy (NCBI): domain Bacteria; kingdom Pseudomonadati; phylum Pseudomonadota; class Alphaproteobacteria; order Hyphomicrobiales; family Methylobacteriaceae; genus Methylobacterium; species Methylobacterium sp. ARG-1. The sequence continues at coordinate 19,635 of NZ_LHCD01000057.1, read as the reverse complement.
GGGCCGCGGACGGCCGCGGGCTTCGTTCGAATCGATCGTCCAGGCGCCGGCCACGCGCAGGCGGGTGGTCGGGCCCTCGGCGGCCACGGTCGCCACAACGTCATCGGGCAGGCGCAGCGACAGGCGCGTCAGGGTCGGCAGCCGGGCGAGTTCCAGCGCGAGGGGCTTGCGCACCGGCGGGAGCGTACGCGCCTTCAGCGCCTCCTCGGCGATCCGCGCCCGGCGGGCGAGTTCGGCCACCACCTCGGGGGGCAGCGGCGGCGGCAGGCCGGACCATCCCTCCGGCAGGAGGTCGACGAACACGCGCTCGCCGGCGGACTGGACATTGGCCCGGAACGGCCGCTGCAAGGCGACCCGCAGGCCGGACCCGTCGGGATCGCGCCGCACCATAGACACGAAGGCCGGCATCTCCTCGGCGAGATGCTCGGGACCGGGCGCGACCCGCTCGCCGTAGCCGAGCAGCAGGATGCCACCGGCGAGCTTCGCCTTGACGGTGACCGGCTTGTCGAAGGTGAGCACGATCCGCCCGTAGCCGCCGGGCCCGGCGCCGGCCTCGCTGCCCTTGGCACCGATCAGCCGCGCGGCGAGCGCCGGATCGATCGCCGCCAGGAGGGCGACCGCGGGCAGCGACACGCGCAGCAGAGCGCTGCCGTATCGGCCGATCCGGGATCGCCTGCCCTCCGCGCCCATCGCCTCGCCGATCCGATCCCGGCGCGCGGCCCCTCCGGGCCACGGCGCCCGGCGCCACACATCGGAGGCATCCTGCAGCATCGCGGCTAACGCTGGCTTAACCGTAAGCCGGGGATTGGCGGGATCGCGGCCCGGACGGCCTCAGCCGCTGAGGGCGACGGCCCGGTCGAGGGCCTGCGGGAAGCCTTCGAGGGGCACCGTGATGGTGGCCGGCTCACTGCCGCTCGCCTTCTGGCCGGTCACGAACAGCTTCTTGGCGTTGCGCATGCCGTCGAGCGCCACGGTCGGGAAGCTGATCGACACCAGGCAGCCGTCGGAGACGCACATGGTGTAGGGGGCTCCCTTGCCCAGAACCTGCTCGTCGAGCTTGAAGGTCACGCCGGCCTCGATAGAGAGGCCGAAGGGCATCAGCACGATGCCTTCCGAGCGGCCGTCATTCGGGGCCTGCAGTTCCACGCCGAACTTGCGGCGCCCGGTCTGCGAATCACCCTGGGACTGGGCGACGATGCAGGTCACCTTGTCGTTCGCGCGGGTGCAGGTCATCGTCCAGTCACCGTAGCTCTCGCTGACCATGCTGGCGCCGGTGGGCCAGGGCGCGTGCGATGCGACGGGTGCGGCGGCGGCGGCCGGCTTGGCCGCTGGCTTGGGAGCGGGCGGCTTCGGCTTGGGTTTCGGCTTGGCTTTGGCCGGTGCGTCGCTGGCGGCCGGCGCCTCGGGCTCGGCATCCTGGGCACGCGGCGACGCGAACGGAACGGCAAGCAGCAGCGTCGCGATCAGGTTGAGGCGAACGACCGCTCGTAACGTCGACATGGAATCACGATCCCCCGGGGCCATTTGACGGCAAAGCCGCCTAACGTCCCAATCGGGGTGAGGCAATCGCCGGGCGACGCAGGTCCGCGCTGCCGTGACGTCTCAGAGCGGGCTCGGTCCGCCGGCGGCCAGCGCGAGGGCGCAGCGGCGGGCGAAGGCGGTCTCGGCCCCGTTGCGGACGGCGCGCACCAGGGTGAAGGCCAGGGTGAAGATGCCGGGATCGCGGTCGGCGGTCTCGGCGACCGGGCCGGGGATGCGGGTGGCGATGAAAGCGAGCATGACGACTCCGAAGATCAGGATCCCGGACGTTTCCTCGGCCCCGACCGGCTTGTTGATCTTGTCGGAAGGCCTTTGCTGCATTGCAATATGAGCCATGCGGATGCCGCCTGCCACTCGCTTCTGCGCGCGGGCCGCATGCACTACAAACATACTGCCGCCGGCGCGCCATCAAGGGCGCCTTAACCGTCCATGGTGCAGCGCAGTTGACCGCTGACGGGGTAGCCGCCATTGAGCGGCCTTCTCGACGACGGGGATCGACGAACGTGCTGGCGCAGGCCGCGCGGCGCGTGCTCTGTCGCCCCACTGTCACACGCGCGCCATAACCCGCCCGCGAGCCTATAGAGCGGACCTTAGGCGTCCGCCAGACAAGGATCTATCGCATGACCGACCAGCCGACCCGTCACCCGATCCATGGCCGCATCAGCGGTCCCATCGTGATGATCGGCTTCGGCTCGATCGGCCGGGGCACGCTGCCCCTGATCGAGCGGCACTTCGAGTACGACCGCGCCCGCTTCACCGTGATCGACCCGGTCGACACGCACCGGGCGCTCGCCGAGAAGCATGGCCTGCGCTTCGAGAAGGTGGCGCTGACCCCGGAGAACCTGCGCGCCGTGCTCACGCCGCTCCTCACCGAGGGCGGCGGCCAGGGCTTCTGCGTGAACCTGTCGGTCGACACCTCGTCGCGGGCGATCATGGAGCTGTGCCGCGAACTGGGCGCCCTCTACATCGACACCGTGGCCGAGCCCTGGCCGGGCTTCTACTTCGACAAGAGCCGCGGCCAGGGCGACCGCACCAACTACGCCTTGCGCCAAGACATCCTGGACGCCCGCGCCCAGAAGCCGGGCGGCACCACGGCGGTCTCCTGCTGCGGCGCCAATCCCGGCATGGTCTCGTGGTTCGTCAAGCAGGCGCTCCTGAACATCGCCAAGGATACCGGCGTCACCGCGCCCGAGCCCAAGTCCCGCGCCGAGTGGGCCGCCCTGATGAAGACCCTGGGCGTGAAGGGCGTGCACATCGCCGAGCGCGACACCCAGCGTGCCAAGAACCCCAAGCCCCGGGGCGTGTTCGTCAACACCTGGTCGGTCGAGGGCTTCGTCTCGGAGGGCAACCAGCCGGCCGAGCTCGGCTGGGGCACCCACGAGACCTGGAAGCCCGCCAATGCCCGCGAGCAGGAGAAGGGCTCGCGCTGCGCGATCTACCTGCTGCAGCCGGGCGCCGACACCCGCGTGCGCACCTGGGTGCCCACCGCCGGCCCGCAATTCGGCTTCCTGGTGACCCACAACGAGGCGATCTCGATCGCCGACTACTACACGGTGCGCGAGGGTGATCAGGCCGTCTTCCGCCCGACCTGCCACTACGCCTATCACCCGGCCAACGACGCCGTGCTCTCGCTCCACGAGATGTTCGGCAACGCCGCCAAGGTGCAGGAGCAGCACCACATCCTCGACGAGAACGAGATCGTCGACGGCATCGACGAGCTCGGCGTGCTGGTCTACGGCCACGCCAAGAACGCCTACTGGTACGGCTCGCAGCTCTCCATTGAGGAGACCCGACGGATCGCCCCCTACCAGAACGCCACCGGCCTGCAGGTGACCTCGGCGGTGCTCGCCGGCATGGTCTGGGCCCTGGAGAACCCGGAGGCCGGCATCGTCGAGGCCGACGAGATGGATTTCCGGCGCTGCCTGGAGGTCCAGACCCCGTATCTCGGCCCGGTCGTCGGCGTGTACACCGATTGGACCCCGCTCACCGACCGTCCCGGCCTGTTCCCGGAGGATATCGACACCAGCGATCCCTGGCAGTTCCGTAACGTGCTCGTGCACGCCTGAGGTCGGCCGGGCCGGCGGGTCATCCCGCCGGCCCAACCTTGCTTTCGGCAACACCCTGTCTCAAGCTTGGCCGTCTCGACGGTGGGTGCAGAACAAATTGGACCGACGACGCAAGAGAAGATCCTGATCGAGCAGCGCCTGACCAATGAAGGGCCAAGCATCGTCCAGGCCTACGTGCTGTGGTTCTCCCTCGGCGCGTTCTCCGCGCACCGATTTCATCTCGGGCGCGCCGCCACCGCGATCCTTCAGATCCTCCTCACCTGCATCCTCATCGGATGCATCTGGGTCGTCCTCGACCTGTTCCTGATCCCCGGGATTGTGCGCGCGAAACAGGCCAGCCTCCGCGCCCGCTTGACGCGGAACCTCGGGCCGTCCCTCCGCGCTGCCAGCGCGGCCCTGGCCCCGCCGGCCCGCGTTTGAGCCTCGCCCCGGCTACTCGGCCTGGCGGCGGGTCACCAGGGTGCGGTTCGGCTCGACCTCGTCCTTGTCCTGGTAGAGCGGCACGATCACCCGCAGCCAGCCGCGGGTCTCGCGGCCGCGGTAGTTGCGCTGGACCACGTCGCGGGTGAGGTAGGCCTGCAGGTTCACCGGTCCGAAATTGTACCCGACGAGGCCGCCAACCGCGATCTGCCCCTGGGGCCGGTAGCTGGACACGCCGGTCGGAAGATCGCTCGAGCCGAACGCGACGGCGCCGACCTGCCACTTGCCGAACTTCTTCGCTGCGGTCAGGTCGAGATTCAGGTAGTCCGGGTAGAGAGCGCCGAAGGGCGAGCGCGTCTCGAGAAAGATCCCGTGGAGCAGGTTCGCCGTCAGGTTCCAGTCCTGACCGGTGTAGCTGGCCGCGAAGCGGTGGGTCAGTGAGGCGGATTGGGTCAGGAACCGCGTCTCGATCGGCAGGTAGCCGCCGAAAAAGTAGCTGACGCCGACATCGTGGCCGAGATCCCAGGCGAGCTGGGCGGCGAGCAGCGGCTGGCCGATGCCGCTCTGATAGGGCGCACCCTGGAGCGTGGCGGCTACGACCGGCTGGGTAACGAAGAATTGCAGGCGCCCGCCCGCGATGTCCCAGGGCGTGGACCAGGCGAAGGTCGGCAGGTTGACGCTGGTCGAGGTGTCGCCCGGCCGCGCGCTGCGCGTACCGAAGCTCGACAGGTTCACGAAGTACAGCCCGATGGGGAGCTGGGCGCCCACCGGCAGGCCGATGGTCTGGCCAGGCTGGGCCGCGGACGCTGCATAGGCCGCAGCTGTGGAACCCGCAGCGTATAGGGCCAGTGCAGCCGACGCGATCCCGCGTAATCCCAGGCCAAATCCGGTCATGAGAACCCCGATCAAGAGCCCCGGACTTCGGAGCTGATCAGAAGAGGACGCTCCGTCGAAGCGCCCTCATCCGGGTTCTACGGCCAAGCTGTGCGGAACGACACGCCTTCGACATCACGCGCGCGCCGGCTGGGACTAATCCGGCCGATGCGATTCAGTCCGCGCGCCGCCGTTCAGCTGCGCGGTGTCGACAGGGCCCGGCCGGCGGGATTCCAGGCCAGCAGCCGCGCCTCGACCAGATCGACCTCGCGGACGAGCTGGCGCAGGACGACGTCGTCGATCGCCCGCGACCGGCGCAGGCGGTAGAGCGCCTGGCGCTCGGCTTCGATCCCGGCGAGCCGCAGACGCTTCTCCGCGATGGCCAGTTGCCGGGCGCGACCGCCGCCTTCCCGGCCGTCACCGGTCGGAGCCTCCAGGCCCTCGTAACGGTCCATGGCCCGGGCGCCGGCCTCGACCGCGATGGAGGCGTCCTCCTGCTCCTCGACCAAGCGATGCTGCAGGGCCTCGATGGCCGTCACGGCGTCGTGGCGCGCGGCGGCGCGGGCGGAATCCTCCTCGGCATCGTGGCTCGAATCGGCGGGCAGGCGCAGGCCCCGCAGCAGCGGCGGCAGGACCGTGCTGGCCAGGAGCAGCGAGGTCATGATTACCCCCATCGCCAGCAGGATCGCGAGATCCCGGGCCGGGAACGGCGTGCCGTCCTTTAGGGTGAGCGGCAGGGTCAGGATGCCGGCAAGGGTGATCGCGCCTTTCACGCCCGCGAGCGTCGTGGCGGCCACGAGGCGCCAGGTCAGGCCCTCGCGCCGCTCGCCCCGGCGATGCGCCTTCACCAGGACGAAGTGGAGCGAGACCCAGACCCAGGCGAAGCGGATCGCCATCAGGCCGGCCGTGATGGCCAGAACCCAGGCCACCAGCCAGCCCGCGCCCTGCACGTCGGCCTGCTTGACCGCGTGGCCGAGAACCTCGGGCAACTGCTCGCCGAGCAGGACGAAGATCGACCCGTTGGCTGCCAGCGCCACCGTGTCCCACACGGCCGTGCGGCGGACCCGGGTGGTGCCGAGGCTGCGCCCCTGGATCTCGACATAGGTCATGGCGATGCCGGCCGCGACCGCAGCCAGGATGCCCGAGGCGTGGACGTGCTCGGCGGCGAGATACGCCCCGAACGGCGTGAGCAGGCTGAACAGGATCTGCAGGCCGGGATCCTCGCCGGTCCGCCGCCGCAGGAGATCCTGCGCGCCCATGAGCACGAAGGTCGTGGCCGCGCCGATGCCGAGGCCGCCGAGCGCCAGCCAGACGAAGGTGGTCGCCGCCTCCGACAGCGAGAAGGTCCCGGTGAGCGCCGCCGCGATGGCGAAGCGCAGGCAGACCAGGCCGGTGGCGTCGTTGAGCAGCGCCTCGCCTTCGAGGATGTGCATCAGCCGCCGCGGCACCGGGGCCTGGGCGGCGACCGACGAGACCGCGATCGGGTCGGTCGGGGACAGGACGGCGGCGAGCGCAAAGGCGACGGCCAGCGGGATGCCCGGGATCATCGCGTGAATCAGCATGCCGATGCCCAGCACCGTCAGCGCCACGAGCCCCAGCGCCAGCGCCAGCACCGTCCGGCCGTTGCGGAACAGGTCGCGCTTCGGGATCCGCCAACCGTCGAGGAACAGGAGCGGCGGCAGGAAGACGAGGAAGAAGATCTCAGGGTCGAGGGTCGTGCTCGGGAGCGGCCCCAGCGCCAGGGCCACGCCGATCACGATCTGGATCAGGGGCAGCGGCAGCGGGACCAGGCGGCCCAAAGCGCCGCTCACGAGCACCGACAGCAACAGGGCCAGGACGACGGTGACGCTTTCCATGCGTGTCTTTCAAACGAGGGGCCGCGGTCCCGTGTGGACCGTGGACCGGGTGATGCGCGGGGGCCGGAAGCGCGCCTTGTAGCACCGGCCCCGCGGCGCGGCGCATCCCCGACCGATGGCGGACAGTACGGCCGCGAAGACCTGGGCTCTAGGTCAAGACGCGCGAAGGCCGGTTCAGGTCCTTCGGAGATCTTGTCGCGTCAACGGCGGACGACTCGCCTATGACGGTAGAAAACCAAGACACTTATCGACTGGAAGCTGCATTCCTCCGCCGATCAGGCCCGGTGTTTTGACAGTCATTGGACCGCATGCGACGGGCAAGCGATGTCGAGCGCCCCGATCCACAACACCGCGCCGCTCCGCGTCCCGGACGGCACCAGCCCGTGCCGGGGCGCAAGCGGACCGAGGGCGCGTGCCGAAATCCGGGTCGCAGCCATCCGATGAGCACGCCCACCCCCGGCCCGGCCCTACCGCAGGATATCCAGGCCGACCTGAGCGCCGTCGAGGGCATCGCGGCGGTCCCAACCATGCTCAACGTGATCTGCCAGACCACCGGCATGGGCTTCGCGGCCGTCGCTCGGGTGACCGAGGACCGCTGGATCGCCTGCAGCGTCCGAGACGACATGGCCTTCGGCCTGAAGCCCGGCGACGAGTTGCAGATCGCGACCACCTTCTGCGACCAGATCCGACGAAGTGCCGCGCCCGTCATCATCGACCATGTCGCCGAGGATCCCGCCTTTCAGCAGCATGCGATCCCGAAGCTGTACGGCTTCGAGAGCTACATCTCGGTGCCGATCACGCTGCCCGACGGCAGCTTCTTCGGCACGCTCTGCGCCATCGACCGCAAGCCGGCGCAGGTGAACCGGCCGAACATCGTCGGCATGTTCCGGATGTTTGCCGACCTCATCGGCTTCCATCTCGACGCGCACCGGCGCCTGGCCGCCGGTGAGGCGCTCCAGCGCAGCGAGGCCTTCGTCAAAGGCGTGCTGACGGCGAGCCCGGATTGCGTGAAGGTGCTTTCCACCGAAGGCCACGTCGAGTTCATGAACGCGCGCGGCCTGGAGCTGAACCAGATCGATTCGGTCCAGGACATCCTCGGCCAGGAATACGCCGCGCTCTGGCCGGAGGAGGAGCGCGGCAAGCTCCGTGACGCGGTCCGGCGGGCGAAGGCCGGCGAGGCGTCCCGGATCGAGGGCTTCGCCCCAACCGGCAAGGGCGAACCGCGCTGGTGGGAGGTGAGCTTCGCACCGTTCCTCCCCGAGGAGGGCGGCCCACTCAAGCTGGTCGGTATCTCCCGCGACGTGACCGAGCGTTACCACGCCGAGCGCGCCCAGCGGGCGGCGGCGCAAGCCCTGCAGGACCTCAACGAAAGCCTGGAGAAGCAGGTCGCGGCGCGGACCGCCGAGCTGCGGCTGTCGCGCGACATCCTCGAATCGAGCGCCACGCCGATCTGTGCCTTCGACACCGCGTATCGCCTGATCGCCTTCAACCGGGCGCACAGCGACGAATTCCACCGCATCTTCGCCCACCGGGTGCAGATCGGCGAGGTGTTCTACGACCTGTTCCCGCCGGACCAGGCCCCGATCATGCGCGGCTTCATGGCCCGCGCGCTCGACGGCGAGAGCTTCACGGTCACCCAGGAATTCGGCGATCCCGACCTCGCCAAGCCCTGCTGGGAGGTGTCCTATTCGCCCCTGCGCGACGAGAAGGGCGCGATCATCGGCGCGTTCCACTACGCCAAGGACATCTCCGAGCGCCTGCGCGCGGAGGCCGAACTCGCCAACACGCAAGAGGCGCTGCGCCAGTCGCAGAAGATGGAAGCGGTCGGCCAGCTCACCGGCGGCGTCGCGCACGACTTCAACAACCTGCTGACGATCATCCGCTCGTCGGTGGACTTCCTGCGCCGGCCCGAGCTGCCCGAGGAACGCAAGCGCCGCTATCTCGACGCCGTGTCGGACACGGTCGACCGGGCCGCCAAGCTCACCGGCCAGCTCCTCGCCTTCGCGCGCCGGCAGGCGCTCAAGCCCGAGGTGTTCGAGGTGGGCGAGCGCCTGCGCAGCGTGTCCGAGATGGTCGACACCGTCACCGGCGCGCGCATCCGCCTGGTGGTCGAGACCCCGGGCGAACCCTGTTTCGTGAAGGCCGATCTGAGCCAGTTCGAGACGGCGCTGATCAACATGGCCGTGAATGCCCGCGACGCCATGGCGGGGGAAGGCACGCTCACCCTGCGTCTCGTCCGGGAGAGCAAGCTGCCGCAGATCCGCGGCCATGCCGGGACGCACACCGCCTTCGCGGCCGTGTCGCTCAGCGATACCGGCACCGGGATCCGGCCCGATCAGCTCGGCCGGATCTTCGAGCCGTTCTTCACCACCAAGGAAGTGGGCAAGGGGACCGGCCTGGGCCTCAGCCAGGTGTTCGGCTTCGCCAAGCAATCCGGCGGCGACGTGGACGTGGAGACGCAGCTCGGCCACGGCACGACGTTCACGCTCTACCTGCCCGAGATCACGGTCGAGGCAGATGACCGGACGCTCGGCGCCGCGCCTGCCGAGATCAGCTCCCCCATCGGCGCGGGCCAGAGCGTGCTGGTGGTCGAGGACAACCTCGAGGTCGGCCGGTTCGCCACGCAGATCCTCGAGGATCTGGGCTACCGGACGACCTGGGCGGTCAATGCCGAGGACGCGCTCGAGAAGCTGGGGCCCAGCGGCAACGGCTTCGATGTCGTGTTCTCGGACGTGGTCATGCCGGGCATGGGCGGCATCGCCCTGGCGAAACGCCTGCGCGAACGGCTGCCCGGCCTGCCGGTGCTGCTCGCCTCCGGGTACAGCCACGTCCTGGCGCAGGACGGGACGGAGGGCTTCGAGCTGCTGCACAAGCCGTACTCGGCCGAGCAGCTCGGGCGCATTCTCCGTCAGCTGACCGCCAACCGCCTGAACACCCCGGGGGCCTGAACGCGTCGAATCTCCGCCCTCACATCCCCGCCCCGACCGGCAGACTGAAGTCAGCCCGGTAGCTCTTGCCCTCGACGGGGTTCGACACCCACCGGCAGCGTCCGACCCGCAGGTCGTGCCCAGCGTGGAAATGGCCCGAGATCCACAGATCCGGGCGCTCGGCATCGGGGAGGTCGTCCAGCGCGGTGCTGGCGTAGAAGGCCGGCACCCACCACGGCACGCCGGGCTCGTCCCGGTAGCGGTCCGCCGCCAGGGGGCTCGCCGGGTGATGAGTGACCACCACGGTCGGGCCGTCATGGCGCACGCGGAGCGCCCCGTGCAGCGCTTCGCGCTCGGCCGTATGCGCCGCCATGGCGTCCGCGGGCTGCCACGCCGCGCCGTCGGGTTTGCGGATCGATCCGAGATATTCGCGCGAGCCCGTGATCGGGTCGGTCATGCGTGCGGCGGCATAGGCCACCGGATCCTCCGGCCGATCGGGCGTGTCGGCGGCGAGCCAGCGCCCGGCCAGCCGCCAGTCGCTCCACAGGGTCGTGCCGACGAAGCGCACGCCGTCGATCACGCAGGCCTGCGCCCCCTGAAGCAGATGGATGCGGGCGCCCAGTTCGTTCACCCGGGCGACATCCGCCTCAAGGGCCGCCAGCAGCTCCAGGGCATTGCGCGGGTCGCCCGTCGGGGCGTAGCGCTCGTGGTTGCCCGGCACCAGCACGATCGGTTTGCCCTGCGCCAGGTGGACCAGCGCCGCGAGCCCCCGCTCGGGATGCCCCTCGTAGAGGTCCCCCGGGCAGGCGAGGACGTCGAACGGCGCCGTGGGCAGGGCGATCAGGTCGAGCCGCCGCCGCTCCAGATGCAGGTCCGAGATCGGGAAGATGCGCATCGACATGCCTATTGTGCGGCCCGGCGCTCGGCCGCGGCGGCCCGGAAGATGTCGGCGGCGGAATCGGCGTTGAGGATCGCGATGCCGGCCGCAGCGACGAGATCCGGCCAGGGGCTGGGATGGAGGGCGGTGACCAGCCCGGCCGCGATGATCGCCAGGTTGGCGTAGGCGTCGTTGCGGGCCGAGAGATAGGCCGCCCGGGTCAGGCTCCCCGAGCCCGACCGGTGTCGGGCGAGCATCAGCGCGCAGGTCAGGTTTACCGCCAGCGCCCCGAGGCCGGTCAACGTCAGCGGCAGCGCCGCCGGGGGCACGAAGTCGGCAAACTTCTCATAGGCGGCGTAGGCCGTGGCCAGGGCCGGCACGAGCAGGATGAACGCCATGGCGGTGCCGAGCCGCGCCCGGTTGCGCGCGCTCCAGGATAGCCCGGCGAAGATCAGCAGGTTGATCGCGGCGTCTTCCAGGAAGTCGAGGCTGTCGGCGATCAGCGCCACGGAGCCGATGGCGAGGGCCACCGCGATCTCGATGCCGAAATAGCCGAGGTTGAGCGCCGCCACGCGGGCGACGACCGGGCGCAGGGCGGGCGGCTCGGGACGGGCGGCAGGGTCAGCGGTCACGGGGCGCGTCATCGCCGAGTACGGCGCGCCTGTCGAGCCGCTGTTGAGAAAACCCTGTCTGCGCCTCAAGAAAGTTCAAGGATCTTGCGCCTTTGTCCGGGTGGATTCGGCGGCGCGATCGTGCGACGCGGTCTTGTTGAGCCGGCCGCGCCAGAGTTGCGACCGGCCGGAACCGGAGGTCTGCCGAGCCATGCTGCCCGAATTGCGCGTGCTCTATTTCGAGGATCTCGAGGTCGGGTTGTCGGAAACCCTCTCGAAGACGATCGCCTCCTCCGACGTGGTCGGCTTCGCCGAGATCACCGGCGACCGGAACCCGATCCACCTGTCCGAGCACTTTGCCGCGCGCACGCCGTTCGGCACGCGCATCGCCCACGGCCTGTACACGGCCGGGCTGATCTCGGCGGTGCTCGGCACCCGCCTGCCGGGCCCGGGGGCGGTCTATATCTCGCAGACCCTCAACTTCCGCGCGCCGGTGCGGATCGGCGACATCGTCGACGTGACCGTCACGGTGGCCGAGCTGATGCCGGAGCGCCGCCGGGCGCGGCTCGCCTGCCGCTGCTCCGTGGCCGGGGAGACCGTCCTCGACGGGGAGGCGCTGGTGAAGGTGCCGACCAAGGCCGAGGCCGACCCGCTGGCGGTCCGCACCGAGCGCCAGCAGAGCTGAGATGGGCCACGGCGAGGAGACGGTCGCCGCGGAACCGATTGCGGATCCCGACGACCCGCGCCTCGAACCCTATACCCGGATGCGCGAGCGCGACCTCGTCGGCCGCACCCGGCGCTTCATCGCCGAGGGCGAGGTCACCCTGCGGCTGCTGCTCGGCCCGCGGGCGCGGTTCCGAGCAGAATCGGTCCTGCTCGCCCCGGAGCGCTGGCCGGGCCTCGCCCGGGACGTGGCCGCCTGCCGGGACAAGCCGCCGGTCTACCTGGCCGACAAAGCGGTGATGAGCGCCGTCACCGGCTTCCCGATCCATCGCGGGGTCCTGGCGGTGGGCCAGCGCGGGCCGGAGCCCGACCCCGCCGCCCTCGTGCCGCCCGCTCCGGCGCCCGCCCTGGTGCTCGGCCTCGCGGGCCTGACCAACCACGACAATGTCGGCGCCGCCTTCCGCAACGCGGCGGCCTTCGGGGCCGATGCGGTGCTCCTCGACGCTGCGAGCTGCGATCCGCTCTACCGCAAGAGCATCCGGGTCTCGGCCGGCGCCGCGCTGATCCAGCCCTTCGCTCGGCTCGCCCCCGGGCAGGACTGGCTGACGCTGGCCCGGACGCTCGACCTCGAGGCCCTGGCGCTCAGCCCCGGGGCGGCCGAATCGCTGGACGATCTCGCGGCACCCCGGCGGGTGCTGCTGATCCTCGGAACCGAGGGGCCGGGTCTCGACGCGGCGACGCTCGCCCGCGCCCGCCCGGTGCGGATTCCGATGGCGCCGGGCTTCGACTCGCTCAACGTCGCCACCGCAGCAGGCCTTGCCCTGCAAGCGATCGCCCGGGGCCAGGGACGGCTCGTAACCGCCGGTTAAGGCCATCCCTTTCCGTCCGGCGCCGAACGCGCGACAAACGGCTGCAATTGCCGTGGGGCGTTGCGAGGCTAGCTTGGCCGATAGGGTTCCGGGGTTGCGAGGGGAGTCGGCGGCGTTGCTTCAGTCTGGGGATGGTTTGCGAGCGCTGACCGGACGCCGCGTGGCCGTGGTCGGCGCCGGTCCCGGCGGTCTAGCCTCGGCCCTGCTCCTGGCGCGCGCCGGGATCCACGTGACGTTGTTCGAGAAGGACGCGCAGGTCGGCGGCCGCACCAAGACCGTGACCGCGCCCGGCGGCTACAAGTTCGATATCGGCCCGACCTTCTTCCTCTACCCGCAGATCCTCGCGGACATCTTCACGAGCTGCGGCGAGCGGCTCGAGGACCACGTCAAGCTCGAGCGGCTCGATCCGCAATACCACCTGGTCTTCGAGGGCGAGGACGGGATCACCGGCACGATCCGCGCCACCGGCGACATCGCCCGGATGGAGGAGGAGATCGCCCGCCTGGCGCCCGACGACGCCAAGAACGTCAAGACCTTCTTCACCGAGAACCGGACGAAGCTCGACTACTTCAAGCCGATCCTGCAGCAGGCCTTCCACACCCTGCGCAGCATGGCGAGCCCGGCGATGCTGGCTGCCCTGCCCCATCTGCATCCCGGCCGAAGCGTCGACCGCGACCTGAAGCGCTACTTCGCCGATCCGCGGGTGCGCCTCGCCTTCTCGTTCCAGACCAAATACCTCGGCATGTCGCCGTTCCGGTGCCCGAGCCTGTTCACGATCCTGTCGTTCCTCGAATACGAGCACGGGGTCTATCACCCGGTCGGCGGCTGCGGCGCGGTCTCCGAGGCGATGGCGGGCTTGGCTGGCCGCATGGGCGTCGACATCCGGCTGAACGCGAATGTCGAGCGCGTGGTGTTCGACGGCAAGCGCGCCAGCGGCGTCGTGGTGGACGGCGAGACCTTCAACGCCGACGCGGTTCTGATCAACGGCGACTTCGCCAAGGTCGTGCGCGCCCTGGTGCCGGAGCGGAACCGCCCGCGCTGGCGCGACGCCAAGATCCACAAGGCCCGGCTCTCCTGCTCCACCTTCATGCTGTATCTCGGCATCGAGGGGAACGTGCCCGACACTCTGGGGCACCACACGATCCTCCTGGCCGACGGCTACGAGCGCAATATCCGGGAGATCACCGAGGGGACGCTGCCGATGCAGCCCTCCCTCTATGTCCAGCATGCCGGCTATACCGACGGCGGCATGGCGCCGGCCGGGCACACCGCCCTCTACGTCCTGGTGCCGGTGCCGAACCTCAAGGCTGGGATCGACTGGGCGGCGATCCGCGAGAGCTACCGCACCCTGATCCTGGAGCGGCTGAAGCGGCTGGGCCTCGAGGACATCGAATCCCGCATCCGCTACGAGCGGATCATCGACCCGACCCAGTGGGAAGAGGATTTCGCGGTCCATGAGGGCGCCACATTCAACCTCGCCCACGACCTGATGCAGATGCTGTATTTCCGGCCGCACAACCGCTTCGGGCCGGGGCTCTACATTGTCGGCGGCGGCACCCATCCGGGCTCCGGCCTGCCGGTGATCTACGAGGGCGCACGCATCTCCGCCCGGCTGCTGATCGAGGAGCTGGCCGGCGCCCGCGCCGCGTCCCAGGCCGGCATCCCCGACACGGCGCCGCTGGCGACTTCCGGCGAGGCCTCGTGATCGGCTCGCCGGGCCGGCTGGCGCTGATCACCGGCCTCGGCGTTTTCGCCCTGCTGTCCGGCTCGGGCGCGATGGCCGCGACCCTGAAGGTGGAGGTCGACGGGATCGAGCCCGGCGGCGGCCCGGTCCGGGTGGCCCTGTGCCAGGGCGGGCTGTCCGAACCGTTCTGCACCCGCGGCGACGAGGAGCCGGCCTCCGGGGGCCGGGCGTCGTTCACCTTCCGGGACGTGGCCCCGGGCACCTACGCGGTGGCGGCCTTCCAGGATGCCAACGCCAACGGCCGAATCGACCGGACCGGGCTCGGCCTGCCGCTCGAACCCTACGGCTTCTCCGGCGCGGTCGCGCGCCGGGGCCGGCCGGACTTTTCCGACGCGGCCTTCGCGCTGCAGGAGCCCGGCGCCGCCGTGCGGGTGCGACTCGCCCGCGCCCTGCCGCGGCGGTGACGGGGTGGAGGATCCCCTCGTCAGGATCGCGGGTGTCGGGCTGGACCTGCGCCGGCGGCGGGTGCTGGAGCAGGTCGATCTCGACCTCGACGCGGCCGAGACCTTGGCGCTGCTCGGCCCGAACGGGGCCGGCAAGTCCTCGTTGATGCGTTTGGTGGCAGGCCGCCTCACCCCCAGCGCCGGGACCGTGCGGGTGGCCGGCGCCGACCCGTTCCGGGCCGGCCGCGCCCGCCGGAGCATCGGCTGGGTGCCGCAGGAGATCGCCCTCTACCCCCGCCTCACGGTCGCCGAGAATCTCGGCGTCTTCGGCCAACTCGCGGGCGTGCCTCGGCGCGACCGGCGCGCAGCCGTCGCGGCCGCCCTGGAGATGGCTGATATCGCCGACGTGGCGCATCGCCCGGTGGGGGTCCTGTCCGGCGGCTACCGGCGCCGGGTCAACATCGCGGCGAGCCTGATGAACCGGCCACACCTCGTCCTGCTCGATGAGCCGACCAGCGGCGTCGACCTCGCCGCCCGGGCGGCGATTCACGCGGTTCTGGACCGGCTGAAGGCCGCGGGCACCGCGATCCTGATCGCCACTCACGATTTTGCCGAGGCCGAGCGCCTCGCCTCCCGGGTCGCATTCCTGGCGCAGGGCCGAATCGTGCGCGAAGGGCGCCTCGCCGACCTGCTCGCGCAGCTGCGGGTCGGCGCGCCGGAGCGGGAGCTGAGCCTCGCTCTGCCGGCGGACGCAGCCGCGGAGGCGGTGCTGCGCCGCGGCGGCTTCGTGCCGGCCGAGCCGGAGGGCCTGGTCTGGCGCTCGGTCGAGCGCTCCGGTCTCGACGGCGCGGCTTTGCTCGGGGCGCTGCGGGCCCAGGGCGTGCCGGTGGCCGAGGTGCGGGTCAGGGCCCCGCGGCTGGAGGCCCTCTATCTCGATGCGATCCGGCCTCGGGAGGTTGCGGACCGTGGGACCTCCGAGCCGCGCCGGGCGGGAGCCGCCGGATGATCGGCGCGGCGTTCCGGGTGATGGCGCTGAGCCTCTCGCGCGACCGCGCCGCCCTGGTGATGGCCTTCGTGCTGCCGACCGTGATCTTCGTCATCTTCGCGGCGATCTTCTCCGGGGCGACCGGCGACCGGATCCGCATCCATCTCGGGCTCGCCGACTTCGCCCGGACGGCGGCCACGCAGCGCCTCGCCGACGCCCTCGTGGCCGACCCGTCCCTGCGGGTCACCCGCCTGCCGGCGACCGATCTGGCGGATGTGACCCAGGCGGTCCGCGCCGGCGCGGTCGACGTGGCGCTGGTGCTCCGGGGCGACCTGATTGCCGCCCCGGCGGATGCCCCGCCCGGACCGGCCGACCAGCCGGTGGTGCTGGTCGAGAACCCTGCCAAGGCGCTCGCCACGCCGATCGCCCTGGGCCAGCTCCAGCGCGTGCTGAACGAGGCTTTGCCCGACGTGGTGCTCTCGCGCATCGTCGCGGACGTCGAGCGCACCGGCAAGATCGGCCCGGACGAGCGGCGCTTCCTTGACGAGGCGTTTGCCGAGCAGCGGGCCAAGAAGGAGCCGTTCAGCTTCGCCGCGCTGGTCGAGCGCCAGAGCACCGCCGCCGGCACCGCCAACGCCCGGGTGAGCTACTACGCCGGCGCGATCACCGCGGTCTTCCTGCTGTTTGCCGCCATGCAGGGGGCGCTCTCGCTGGTGGAGGAGCGGGAGACCGGCATCGCCGAGCGCCTGATGGCCGGCCCTGGCGGCCTGCCGGTGGTGGTGCTCGGCAAGTTCGGTTTCTTGACCCTACAGGGCATGGTCCAGGCCGGCCTGATTTTTTTGGCCGCCGGGCTTCTCTACGGCGTCGAGATCGGGCCGCACTGGCCGGCCTTCCTCACCGCCTGCCTGCTGGTCTCGGCCATGGCCGCGGGCCTCGCGCTCGCCGCCTGCGCGCTGGCCGCGTCCCGCCAGCAGGCCCACCTCGCCTCGACCTTCGGGGTGCTGCTGCTCTCCGCGGTCGGCGGATCGATGGTGCCGCGCTTCCTGATGCCCCCCTGGCTGCAGCAGGCCGGCTGGCTCACGCCCAACGCCTGGGCGATCGAGGCCTATCAGAACGCACTGGGCGAGGGCTTCGGCTCCGCGGCGCCGGCCTTCGCGGTGATGGGCGTGCTGACCCTGTGCGGGCTCGGCCTGGCGCTCGGCCTGGTGGCCCGGCGGACTGCCTGATCGGCCGACGCCGCGACGATCCGCGCCGCGCCTGCGACCAGCCGTACCCGGACACGGCCCAGCCGATCGGGCAGGGTCCGCCCTCCTGCATTGTGAGACATCTATGCTCCGCCTGCTCATCGCCGACGGCAACGATCGGGCGGCCCGCGACCGGCATGTCGGGGCGACGGGCCGGACCTCGGCCGAATCCTACGCCGTCGTGGTCCACGACCTCGCCCCAGAGACCGCCTGCCGCTTCCTCAACCCGGCCGATGCGGACGCGGCCCTGCCGCAGGACCTGTCGGACTTCGACGGGCTGATCTTCACCGGATCGACCCTGAAGGTCTCCGAGGCGACGCCGGCGGTGACCCGCCAGCTCGACCTGATGCGGAGCGCCCTGGAGGCGGGGCTAGCGGTGTTCGGGTCCTGCTGGGGCGTTCAGGTCGCCGCCACAGTGGCCGGCGGGCACGCGGCCGAGAACCCGCGGGGCCCGGAATACGGCTTCGCCCGGGCGATCACCCCGACCCAGGACGGACGCGGCCACCCCCTGCTCGCCGGCCGCCCGGCGGTCTGGGACGCGCCGGCGATCCATTCGGATGCGGTGCTGGAGCCGCCGCCGGGGGCGCGGGTGCTGGCCGGCAACCGGGTGCTGGGCGTCCAGGCCATCGAGATCCGGCACGCGGCCGGCTGGTTCTGGGGCACGCAGTACCACCCGGAACTCGACCTCGAGGAGGTCGGCGCGATGCTGCGCCTCTGCGATACGGCGATCGTCGAGGCGGGCCTCGCCGAGGACCCGGACGCGGTGGCGGCCTATGCCGACGAGATCGCAAGCCTCCAGGGCGACGATCCCGAGGCTGCGCGCCGCCTGGCTTGGCGCCACGGCCTCGGCCCGGAAGTGCTTGAAGCGCCCCTGCGCCGCCGGGAGATCGGTAACTTCCTGGCGCAACTGTCCACAGACGGGGCCTGAACGGCCGGTGCCGCGACCGGGTGGCGCGTTGACCCGCCGGGCCTCGCGTCTAGCTTCGAGATGCGGGCAACGCTGTGACGGGCCCGGGGAGCGACCTATCAGGATGAGCCAGGATTCGACGGTCGCCGTGATCGGCAGCGGGCTCGGCGGACTCGCGGCCGCGTGCGTGGCCGCGGCGCGCGGCCACCGCGTCACGGTCTACGACAAGAACGGCTGGCTCGGCGGCAAGGCGGCGGTCCTGCACGAGGGCGGCTTCCGCTTCGACATGGGCCCGACCATCCTGACGGTGCCGCGGGTGCTGGAGCGGATCTTTTCCGAGGCCGGCCGCTCGGTCCACGACTACATGGACCTGCGCCGCCTCGACCCGCAATGGCGCTGCTTCTTCGACGACGGCTCGCACATCGACCTGATGCAGGACATCGAGCGGATGGCCGGCGACATGGATCGCTTCGCCCCCGGCAGCGGCGACGGCTACAAGAAATTCCTCTCGATCTCCGAGCATCTGCATGGCGTCTCGGAAAAGTTCTTCTTCTGGAAGCCGGTCGAGGACCTGTTCGACACGATCAACATCCGGGCGAACATGAACCCGGGCACCCTGCGCGACGTGCTGTCCCTGCGCATGCATGCCTCGGTGGCCTCGACCATCCGCGGCAAGGTCAAGGATGCGCGCCTCGCGCAGATGCTCGACCACTTCGTGCAATATGTCGGCTCCTCGCCCTACGGCGCGCCGGCGGTGCTCTGCGCCATCGCACACATGCAGACGGCCGACGGCGTCTGGTACCCGATGGGCGGCACCCGCGCGGTGGCCGAGGGCCTGGCCAAGCTCGCCCAGGAACTCGGCGCCACCTGCAAGACCGACACCGAGGTGACCGGGATCGAGACCGCCAACGGCGCGGTCCGGGGTGTGCGCACCGCCGAGGGCGTGACGCCCTTCGACGCCGTGATCTCCAACATGGATTCGGTGCGCACCTACCGCGAGCTCGTCGGCGGTACCGCCGGCAAGGCCTACGCCAAGAAGAACCCCGAGCCGGCCTGCTCCGGCGTGGTGCTCTATCTCGGCTTGAACAAGCGTTACGAGCACCTGAACCACCACGACTTCGTCTTCTCCCGGGATCCCGAGGAGGAGTTCGACTACATCTACAACAAGGGCGAGCCGGCCCCGGACCCGACCGCGTATCTGGCGGCCCCCTCCTCCACCGACCCGAGCGTGGCCCCCGAGGGCGGCGAGGCGCTCTACGTCCTGGTGCACACACCCTACCTGCGCCCACACCACGACTGGCGGCCCGACGGCCCCCTGTTCCAGAACTACCGCCGGACCATCCTGGACAAGCTGAAGCGCACCGCCGGCATGCCCGATCTGGAGGAGCGCATCGTCGTCGAGCGTCACCTGACCCCGCAGGATATCCACGAGCGCTACCGGGTCCTCAACGGCGCGATCTATGGCCTGGCCTCGCACGGCCGGGTGATGGGCGCGTTCAAACCCGGCAACCGCTCGCGCCAGGTGCGCGGCCTCTACCTCGCCGGCGGCGCCGCCCATCCCGGTCCCGGCATGCCGATGGTCATGATGTCCGGTTGGATCGCCGCCGACGCGCACGATCAGGACGCGCGCGGAACGCTGCGCGCCTCGGCGTGAGTTCCACTCTTCCATCC
>NZ_LHCD01000056.1:0-22728 GCF_001262595.1 Methylobacterium sp. ARG-1 | reverse complement strand
TGACCGCCAGTGTCAACATAAGTTGACACTATGGCGGGGATTTCTCCGGAAGCAAGGGCGTAACGTCGGTCCGCCCCTGCCGATGTCTCTGTCTCAGAACTCGCCGGCCAAGCCGGCCCGGACGCCGACATTGCTCTCGCCGGCATAGGCGACACCGGCGGTCACCGCGATCGGGACGCAGCAGGTCGGCAGCCGATGCGCGACGGCGACACCGCCGGCCCATTCCCCGCGATAGGTCGCGCCGTTGGTCGCCCAGGTGGTCTTGCCGGGAGCGGACGGCATCGGCGCGGTTGCCATCGCAATCGCCATGGCGACGCCCTGACGGGCTTCCTTGCGGGTCTGAATCGCGTAGCGCTGCATCGTGTCCGTCTTGGCCTCCAGGTTGTTGACCTGGGACTGGACCGAATCGATCCGGTTGCCGAGGCCCGCGATGGTCGAGGGGCCGTAGGCCGAAGCGGCGAGATTGCCGGCGGCGTCGGTGGTCACGAAGTTGGTCGCGCCGCTCTGGGCCGCGGCGCTCGCCTGCGAGGCGACGCCCGCCAGGGTGTAGGTGTTGGCGGCATTGCCGATTGCCACTTGGTTTGCCTGGGTCGTCTTGACGTTCGCACCGATGGCGATGGTGTTCGCCTGGTTGGCCGCCGCGCCATTGCCGAGCGCCACGCTGTTGTTGCCGGCAGCCGAGGCCGCCGCACCGATCGCCGTGGATCCCGTGCCCGTGGCGCCGGCGACGAAGCCAAGCGCCGTGCTGCCGGCTCCCGACGCTGCTGACGCGGTGCCGATCGCCGTTCCGCCCAGTCCCTGCGCGCTCGCCGCGTAGCCGAGGGCGACGCTGCCGGTGTTGACCGCGGATGCCCCGGTTCCGACCGCGGTCGAGGCCGTCCCGGCCGCGCTCGATCCGAAGCCCACCGCGAGGGCGTCGCCGCCCACGGCGACGGGGGCCGCGAGGGCGCTGCTGTTGTTGGCCGCGATCCCGGTGGCGCTGGACAGCTGCGAGAGCCGCAGGTCGGCAATGAAGGTCTGGCCCTGGGACTGCGCGACGTTGCCGGTCACGATATAGATGCCCTGGCCGTTGCCGCCGCCACCGCCAGCAGTCCCGCCCGCGCCACCGGCCCCGCCGGCGCCGCCTGTACCCCCAGCACCGCCTGCTCCGCCGGTACCGCCGGTACCGCCACCGCCAGTACCGCCGGTACCGCCAGCACTGCCACCGCCGGTGCCACCACCGCCGCCGGCGATTCCGCCCACAGTGCCGAGGTACAGGCCGGTCCCGAGTAGGCCCTCACCGGGACCCGTGGTTCCGACCAGCAGGCCGGTCCCAAGGACGCCGCCGCTGGTGCTGCCGACATTCAAGCCGGTGCCGAGGACGCCGGTGCCGGGATTGGTGGTGCCGACGGTCACCCCGGTCCCGAGAACACCGCCGCCGGTGGTGCCGACATTCAGGCCGGTGCCGAGGATGCCGGTACCGGGATTCGTGGTGCCGACCGTGATCCCGGTTCCCAGGATACCGCCTCCGGTTGTATCAAGAGTCCCACGAAGAAGTTGTGCCTGCGCCGGGGAGACGACCGGGAGGGCGAGAAGGGTGCCGGCCAGCAGGGGGGCGATGCGGCCGGCCGTCCGGCGCAGGGCGGCATTCGTTGTCCGCGGCCCAGCCGGGACGGCGGTCGAGTTACGCATCTCAGACTCCATTGCTGCGCGGCCCGGTCGCTTCCACCTCGAACCTGGAGTCAGGTGGGCGCTAGGCTGGTACCGGCACACCTTCTGGTAGAATGCTTAACATCAACTTTCAGTTGTATTTGTATTCGTCACTTCGCGTCTCACGCGGCATCGCTGGCTTTGAGGCGACCGTGATGCCGTGCGCCTCAGAAAATCCGCCTTTCCGCGCCGATATCCGCCCAGGACGGGGGTATGCTGGCCGAGCGAGCGCTGGCCGCAGGGATTGGACGCGTGATGGACGGACGGGACAGGACCATCTTTGTGGCGGGCCATCGTGGGATGGTGGGCTCGGCGATCGTGCGCCGGCTGCGCGAGCTGGGCTACGCGCGGATCCTCACGGCGGACCGGCAGGCGTTGGATCTGCTCGATCAGGCCGCGGTCCGGGCGTTCTTCGCCAAGCACCGCATCGACCAGGTCTACCTCGCCGCCGCCAAGGTCGGCGGCATCCATGCCAACAACACCTACCCGGCCGAGTTCATCCACGAGAACCTGCTGATCCAGTCGAATATCATCCACGCCGCACATACGAGCGACGTGGACCGGCTGCTGTTCCTGGGCTCGTCGTGCATCTATCCGAAGCTGGCGGAGCAGCCGATGCGTGAGGACGCGCTGCTGACCGGCCTGCTGGAGCCGACCAACGAACCCTACGCCATCGCCAAGATCGCCGGGATCAAGATGTGCGAGAGCTACAACCGGCAGTACGGCCGGCGCTACCGCAGCGTGATGCCGACCAACCTGTACGGCCCCAACGACAATTTCCACCCGCAGAACGCCCACGTCCTGCCGGCGCTGATGCGGCGCCTGCACGAGGCGAGGCAGGAGGGCCGCCCGTCCGTCACGGTCTGGGGTACCGGCCGGGCGATGCGCGAGTTCCTGCACGTCGACGACATGGCGCGCGCGAGCGTGTTCGTGATGGAGCTGGACGACGCGGTCTACGCCGCCAATACCCGGCCGGACCTGTCGCACATCAATGTCGGCACCGGCGAGGATTGCACCATCCGCGAGCTGGCCGAGGCCCTGGCGCGGGTGATCGGCTACGAGGGCCGGCTCGCGTTCGACGCGACCAAGCCGGACGGCACGCCGCGCAAGCTGATGGACGTGTCGCGCCTGCGCGCCATGGGCTGGCAGCCGGAGATCGGCCTGGAGAAGGGGCTGCGGCAGACCTATGGCTGGTTCCTCGAGAACCACGCCACGCTGCGCGGCTGATCACGTCCGCGGCGCGACGTCCCGATCGGGCAGGAGAACGAGCATGGCCCCGCGGGCCCCTGACGATGCCGAGCAGGCGCGACGGCGCAAGTTCCTGCGCGACTTCCACACGTTCGATTCGAACATCCGCTTCCCGGCGCCCTACACCCAGTTCGCCGGCAAGCCGCTGTCCCCGGCGGCGGGACAGGGCTGGCGCTACGACGCGCTGGGATACCGGAACGACAGCCATCCCGAGGCGCGTCCCGCCTCCGAGACGCTGCGCGTCTTCGTCGTCGGCGACAGCACGCTAATCGACGGCCAGGTCTTCGCCGACACGATCCCCGGCCGCCTTGAGACCGGGCTGAAGCGCCTCCACGGCGAGGGCGCCCGGGTCTACAATTTCGGCGCGACCTCGGCCTGCCTGAACCAGATGATCGCGCTGATCACCGCCCGGCTGATGGACCTTCAGCCGGACGTAATCTTCGTGCTGGGCGGCGCCACGGACGTCTTCCAGCCATGGAGCTTCGATCCGCGTGCCGGCTATCCGTACAATCACTTCGCCCAGGAAACCCTGTACGACTACTTCTTCAACACGACGAAGGTGAATGCGGAGGCCGAGGATCTGTCGTATGACAGCCTTCAGGCGCTGATCTTCGGCCGGCTCGACAACCTGCGGGCGTTGACGAACTGGCAGTCGGACATCTGGGAATGGGAGGTGGTGCGCCAGTTCGAGCTGGCGCTGAAGCGCCTCGCCCGCCTCGCCGGCGGCATCGGCGCGCCGGTGCGGTTCCTCCTGCAGCCGGCGGTCGTCCGCAAGACCGAGCGGATCGGTGACGAGCAGAGCGCCGCCTCGGGGGAGTTCCTCGCCTATCTCGACCGGCAATACACGCGGATCGAGCAGGTGCTCGGCCGGCTCCAGACGGATGGCCTGACGCAGGGATCGTTCACGATCCGGGACCTCAGCCGGATCTTCGAATCCGACGGCCGCTTCCTGTTCACCGACATCGTGCACGTCACCTCCGAGGGCCGCCAAGCCATGGCCGACCGCTTGGCCGCCGAGGTCGCTGACGTGCTCGGCCTTTCGTCCAAGGGATAGCCGTGGTCACGCCGATCGTGTTCATCGGGGACTCGATCACCGAGGCCTGGGGCTTCCACCGCGCCGCGACCTTCGCGGCCCACGACCTGATCCCGCGGGGCGGGTCCGGCCAGACGGCGCGCTGGATCACCATGCGGTTCCGCCGCGACCTCGAGGAGACCGGCGCGCAGGGTGTCCATCTCCTGTGCGGCGTCAACGATATCGGGCGCAACGAAGGTGTCTTCGTCCCTGCCGACGAGATCGCACGGACGCTGGCCAGCATGCTCGACGAGGCCCGGACGATGGGCGTGAAAGCCTGGGTCGGTTCGATCATGCCGGCCGCCCGGATCCCCTGGAACCCCGCGGTCCCGGACGCCCCCGCGATGATCGCCGCGGTGAACGCGTGGCTGCGGGACCACGCCCACGAGCACGGCGCGACCTTCATCGACTACCACGCGGTGCTGGCCGACCAATCCGGGGCGTTGCGCAGGGCCTACACCACCGACGGCCTGCATCTCAGCCCGGCCGGCTACAAGGCGATCGAGCCGCTGATGCTGTCGGCTCTGGGACGGGTGCCGGCGGGGGAGCAGGATCTCGTCGCTGAAACACCGCGGAGGTTCGGAACCCGGCACCTTGCGGGGGCCCTGGCGGCTTCCGCTCTGGCCGTCGCCGGATGCGCCCTGTGGCTGACCCGCCGCTGACGCCGAGGCGGGCACCGACCATCTGCCGCCGTCATCGCGAGCGCAGCGAAGCGACCAAGCGCACGGCAGGATTCGTCGCTGCATGCTTTAGAAAAGGAAAATCTGACGCTTGGCACGCGTCGTGAGGGGCTGCTTCCGACCTTTCCAAGACGTAAGAGCATAGATAGCGGGCGTCTTATACCCAGCGCTCAGAGCGTTGGATCGACTGCTCGGCAGGCGCCGTGATGGGCCTCCGAGGCGCGCCTTGTATTGGCAGCGCTCGGATCGCGAAGCTGAACCGACCAGGGTTGGAACGGTCCGCTTCGTTGGATCTCGGGTCAGGCGTCGGCATTCCAACCCAACCCCCCATTCGCCCCGCGGCGCATACCGATCATGCCGACAGCCCTCGATTGTCCCAGGAAACTGTCGGAGCCACGCCGTTTGGCCTCTTCGGCGTTGGAACGGAGATGCCCGTGAATGCCGTCTCACGCAGGATCTACCGAAATCGCCCCGGCCGAACAGACCGCGCGGTCGGCCACTCGTTTCTGTGCTCGGCTCGGGGTATCTCGGGCTGGCTGTTCGGGGAGCGAAATATGTTCACACACGTGATGATCGGCAGCAACGACTTGGTGCGGGCCCGGAATTTCTACGACGCCACGTTCGTCGCGTTGGGAGGCAAGCCGGGAGTGATGGATACCAGAGGCAGGCTGATCTACGCGCACGAGGGCGCTCAGCTGATGATCACGACGCCGATCGACGGCAAGCCAGCGACTGCGGCCAACGGTGGGACGATCGGTATCGCGGCCGCGAGCCGCGACCATGTGCTCGCGTGGCACGAGGCCGGGACGACGCATGGCGGCACTGCGATCGAAAGCCCGCCGACAGAGCGTCCGAACGGGGCCTTCGTCGCCTATCTTCGCGATCCGGACGGGAACAAGCTTACCGCGCGCACGCGGTCGACCATGTAACGTCATCGCGGCCAGCCGGACCGAAGACCCTCCGTCCGGACGCTTGGGCCGCCCAAGTGATCAGTTATCACCGACACCGGACGTGGGTGAGTCGCAGGCACGGAGACAACCTCCGCTTCCATGCATGTCCGCTCGGGATGGTAGCGCGGGCATCTACCCGACGCGGCCATCGCGACAGATACAGAGCGTGGGGTTTCGGCCGCTCGGTCGCTCCGCTGCGCGGGCGATGACGGCCGAGGCCGCGGCACGCGTCCCGATCCGGATTGCCTGGGAACGGGGCTCGGGCGTGCTCAACCCGGCCCCCAGGCGATCACACCCGCCGCACCGCCCCGTGGGCCGCGCTGGTGGTCAGCATCGCGTAGGCGCGCAGCGCCGCGCTGACCTTGCGCTTGCGCGGGCTCGCCGGCTGCCAGCCAGCGGCATCCTGCTCGGCACGCCGCCGCTCCAGCTCGGCGGGCTCGACCGCCAGGCGGATGCTGCGGGCCGGGATGTCGATGGCGATGGTGTCGCCGTCGCGCACGAGGCCGATCAGCCCGCCCTCCGCGGCTTCGGGAGAAACGTGGCCGATCGACAGTCCGGAGGAGCCGCCCGAGAAGCGCCCGTCGGTGACCAGCGCGCAGGCTTTGCCGAGGCCCTTTGATTTCAGGTAGCTCGTCGGATAGAGCATCTCCTGCATGCCGGGGCCGCCGCGCGGGCCCTCGTAGCGGATCAACACGACCTCGCCACTGATGACCTTGCCGTTGAGGATGCCGTCCACCGCCGCATCCTGGCTCTCGAACACCCGGGCCGTCCCCGTGAAGGTCAGGATCGAGGCGTCGACGCCGGCGGTCTTCACGATGCAGCCCTGCTCGGCGAGGTTGCCGTAGAGCACCGCCAGGCCGCCATCCTGCGAATAGGCATGGGCGGCGTCGCGGATCACGCCGCCCTCCCGGTCGAGATCGAGTTCGTCGAAGCGGGATTCTTGGCTGAACGCCACCTGGGTGGGCACGCCGCCGGGCGCGGCACGGTAGAAGCTCTGAACCGAGACAGCCGGTTCGCCGCGGACGTCCCAGCGGGCGAGCGCCGCGCCGAGAGTGCCGGCGGACACGTTGCCGACCTCGGTATCGATCAGACCGGCCCGGTCGAGCTCGCCCAGGATGCCCATGATCCCGCCTGCTCGGTGGACATCCTCCATGTGGACGTTGGCCACCGCCGGGGCGACCTTGCACAGGACCGGCACCCGCCGGGACAGCCGGTCGATATCAGCCATGGTGAAGGGCACCTCGCCCTCGTGGGCTGCGGCCAGCAGGTGCAACACCGTGTTGGTCGAGCCGCCCATGGCGATGTCGAGCGTCATGGCGTTCTCGAAGGCGGTGAAGCTCGCCACCGCGCGGGGCAGCACGCTCGCATCGTCCTGCTCGTAATGGCGACGCGCGAGATCCACGATCAGATGGCCGGCCTCGACGAACAGGCGCTTGCGGTCGGCATGGGTCGCCAGCACCGAGCCGTTGCCCGGCAGGGCGAGCCCGAGAGCCTCGGTGAGGCAGTTCATCGAGTTCGCGGTGAACATGCCCGAGCAGGAGCCGCAGGTCGGGCAGGCCGAACGCTCGATCACCGCGACGTCTTCGTCGGAGATCCGGTCGTCGGCCGCCGCGATCATCGCGTCCACCAGATCGACCTTCTTGGCGATGCCGGGCAGCTGGACCTTGCCGGCCTCCATCGGGCCGCCCGAGACGAACACCGTCGGGATGTTGAGCCGCAGGCAGGCCATCAGCATGCCGGGGGTGATCTTATCGCAATTCGAGATGCACACCATTGCGTCGGCGCAATGCGCGTTGACCATGTACTCGACGGAATCTGCGATCAGCTCCCGGGAGGGCAGCGAGTAGAGCATGCCGTCATGGCCCATCGCGATGCCGTCATCGACCGCGATGGTGTTGAACTCCTTGGCGACGCCTCCGGCCTTCTCGATCTCCCGGGCCACCAGCTGCCCGAGATCCTTCAGATGGACGTGTCCGGGTACGAACTGGGTGAACGAGTTGACCACGGCGATGATCGGCTTGCCGAAATCGCCGTCCTTCATGCCGGTGGCGCGCCAGAGGCCGCGGGCGCCAGCCATGTTGCGGCCATGGGTCGTGGTGCGGGAACGATAGGCAGGCATCGCGCGGTTCAATCGGTCCAGAAGCGAATCTTTCAAAGGTAGGGGCTTCTGCGCCCGCGGCGCCGCCGCTGCAAGCGTCGCGCAAGCGGGTGCGACCGTGTCATGCTCCCGGCGGATAGCGGGACGCGAGAGAGGCGAATCGTAGGATGGACCGAGTGGATTTCCTGCGGCGGGCCATCGACCAGGGCCAGGGCCGGACCGAGGCGGATCTCGTGCTCAAGGGCGGGCGCTTCCTCAACCTCGTCACCGGCGACCTCGTCGCCTCCGACATCGCCATCTGCGGCGACCGGATCGTCGGGACCTTCGGCAGTTATCGCGGCCGGCGCGAGGTGGACGTGTCCGGCAAGGTCGTGGTGCCGGGCTTCATCGACACCCACTTCCACGTCGAATCTTCGCTGATGCCGCCGCAGGAATTCGAGCGCTGCGTCCTGCCCCACGGCGTCACCACCGGTCTATGCGACCCGCACGAGATGGCCAACGTGCTCGGCGCCGACGCCTTCCGATGGTTCCTGGCCTCGTCCGAGACCCTGGCGATGGATTTGCGGGTCCAGCTCTCTTCCTGCGTGCCGGCCACCGACCACCTGGAGACCTCGGGCGCGCGGATCGGCGCGGCGGATTTGCTGCCCTTCGCCGACCATCCGAAGGTGATCGGACTGGCCGAATTCATGAACTTTCCGGGCGTGCTGGCCGGGGACCCGGGCGCCCTGGAGAAACTCGCAGCGTTCCAGGGCCGCCTGATCGACGGCCACGCGCCGCTGCTGCGCGGCGCCGCGCTCAACGGCTACATCGCGGCTGGTATCCGCACCGAGCACGAGGCGACCACGCCCGAAGAGGCGATGGAGAAGCTCTCGAAGGGCATGACCGTGCTGATCCGCGAGGGCTCGGTCTCCAAGGACCTGCACGCCCTGGCGCCGATCCTGACCGAGCGCACGGCGCCGTTTCTGGCCTTCTGCACCGACGACCGGAACCCCCTCGACATCGCCGAGGAGGGGCATCTCGACTACGTCATTCGCACCGCGATCGCGCTGGGCGCGCCGCCGCTGGCAGCCTACCGGACGGCGTCGTGGTCGGCGGCCCGGGCGGTCGGGCTGCACGATCGCGGCCTCGTGGCGCCGGGCCAGCGCGCCGACCTCGTCGTGCTCGACGATTTCGAGGCGTGCCGGGTCGCCCAGGTCTTCAGCGCCGGGCGGCTGGTCGAGGATGCCCTGTTCGCCGGGCGTCCCGCCATCGAGCCGATCGGCCGCGGCAGCCTGCGGGCGCGCCGGGTGACGGCGGCCGATTTCGCGGCCCCCGGCTCCGGGCCGTCGACGCCGGTGATCGGCGTGATGCCGGGCAAGATCATCACCCTGCGGCACGACCTATCGCTGCCCTATAAGCAAGGCGAGCGCCGGATCGACCTCGACCAGGACGTGATCAAGGTCGCGGTGGTCGAGCGCCACGGGAAGACGCCGCCCGGCGAGCGCGGCATCGGCGTGGCCTTCGTGAAGGGGTTCGGCCTCAAGCGCGGGGCGATCGCCTCCTCGGTCGGGCATGACAGCCACAACGTCACTGTGGTCGGCGCCGACGATGCCGACATGGCCGTGGCGGTCAACCGGCTCGGCGAGATCGAGGGCGGCTTCGTCGTGGTCGAGGGCGGCCGGGTGCTCGCCGAGATCGCCCTGCCGGTCGCCGGGCTGATGAGCCTGCTGCCGTTCGATTCGATCCGCGCCGCGCTCGTGACCCTGCGGGCGGCGGCGCGCGGCCTCGGCGTGGTTCTGCCCGAGCCGTTCCTGCAGGTGGCATTTCTGCCGCTGCCCGTGATCCCGCACCTCAAGATCACCGACAAGGGCCTTGTGGATGTCGACCGTTTCGCGCTGATCGACCCGTGAAATAGATTGCGCACAATCTACATCGAGACTATGTATTGGGTGCGCCGGCTCTAGATGCCGACTCTCTTCCTGTAACCGGAGATCGCCATGTCCGTAGACGTGAAGTACCGCACCAGTGCAACGGCCACCGGTGGCCGCGATGGCGCCGCCAAGACCGCTGACGGCAGCTTCGAGGTGAAGCTCTCGACCCCGAAGGAACTCGGCGGCGCCGGCGGATCGGGCGCGAACCCCGAGCAGCTCTTCGCCTCCGGCTATTCGGCCTGCTTCCTCGGCGCCATGAAGGCGGTCGCCCCCTCGCTGAAGCTTAAGGTCCCGGCCGAGACCAGCGTTACCGCCGATGTCGGCATCGGCCCGCGCTCCGAGGGCGGCTTCGGCATCACCGCCGACCTGACGATCAGCCTTCCGGGCCTCGACCGCGCCGACGCGCAGAAGCTCGTGGACGCCGCTCACCAGGTCTGCCCGTACTCGAACGCCACCCGCGGCAACGTCGATGTCGGCCTGAAGCTCGCCTGAGCCGGGCGTCGCATCCATTCCGCTCAACCAGAGGTGCGCGCTACGAGCGTGCACCTCGGAGAAGCCCTCTTTCGAGGACGCAGCGCGACAGGTCCCCTCTCCGCACGCGAGAGGGGACCCGCGACCCGTCCTGGCACCAAGCCCGTTCGGCGATCAAAAAAATTCACAGCCGATCGGGACGCGCTCAGGGTGGGATATCTGTTGGGTCGGTAGCGCCCTCCCCGTCATTACGAGCGGAGCGAAGGAACCCCTGGGTCACGCTCCTGTCGCAGATCGCGCACTGCGCTGGGTCGCTTCGCTACGCTCGCGATGACGACGCGAGTCATCCCCAAAAGTGGACGGTCAAAAAGCTATCCGTTTGCCTGCGCCCGCATGCAGACACGGCCGGCTTCATCCAGGGTCACGCCCTCGAAGCCCGCCCCTGTCCGCCGCCCGCAGACCCGAAAGATCTGGTTCGCGGTCATCGGCGAGACACCGCGATACGTGAAGCGCCACGGCACCTGCCCCAGCAGGGTCGCGGCGAGGTTCATCAGCAGCGTCGCCTGGATTGGACCGTGCACGACGAGGTCGGCGTAGCCTTCCACCTGGGTCGCGTACGGCTGATCGTAGTGGAAGCGGTGGCCGTTGAAGGTCATGGCCGAGTAGCGGAACAGCAGCGTCGGCGTCGCCGGCACGACCCAGACCTGCTCGTAGCCGGCGGCGTCGTCGCGCTCGGCCACTGACCCCGCGCCGCTCTGCGCCCCGGCCGCCTCCCGGTAGACGATGTCCTGCCGTTCCCGGATCGCCGGCCCGCGCGCCGTGGCGACCGCGTGCTCGACGGTTACGAAGCAGAGCCGGCCGCTGCGCCCCTCCTTGAAGGTCATGTCGCGCACGGTCTCGGTGCGGGTGACAAGGTCGCCTTCACGCAACTCCGAGTGGGTCTCGACCTGCCCGCCGGCCCACATCCGTCGCGGCAGCGGCACCGGCGGCAGGAACCCGCCCTTGGCCGCGTGGCCGTCCGGCCCGAGGGCGTCGGCGGGCGGCGTCTCCGGGGCGAGGCACCAGTGCAGGGCCGGTGGCGCGGTGCCCTCGGGGCTCGGCGCGAGATGCGGCGCGAAGGTCGCGCGAAACTCGGCCAGGATGCGCGGCGTGACGAGGTCCGACGTCTCGCGGGTACGGCCGATCCAGTCGGTGAGTTCGGTCATGTCAGTACGACCGCGGCAGGCCGAGCACGTGCTCGGACAGGTAGGCGAGGATTAGGTTCGTGGAGATCGGCGCGACTTGGTAAAGGCGCGTCTCCCTGAACTTGCGCTCAATGTCGTATTCCTCGGCGAAGCCGAACCCGCCATGGGTCTGGATGCAGGCATTGGCGGCCTCGAACGACGCGTCGGCGGCGAGCATCTTGGCCATGTTGGCCTCCGCCCCCGGATTGGCGCCGGATTCGTAGAGGCTCAGCGCCTCCCGGACCATCAGCTCGGCGGCGCGCATGTTAGCGTAGGCTTTGGCGATCGGGAATTGCACGCCCTGGTTGGCGCCGATCGGCCGGCCGAACACCGAGCGGTCCGACGCGTAGGCCCTCGCCTTGTCGATGAACCATTTGGCATCGCCGACGCATTCCGCGGCGATTAGGATGCGCTCGGCATTCATGCCGGACAGGATGTAGCGGAAGCCCCTGCCTGCCTCGCCGATCAGGTTCGCGGCCGGGACCCGGAGGTTGTCGAAGAACACCTCGGTGGTGGCGTGGTTCATCATGGTGCGGATCGGCCGGATGGTCAGGCCGTTTTCGATTGCCTCCCGCATGTCGACGAGGAGCACCGACAGGCCGTCGGTTCGCTTCATGCCCTCGCTCTTGGGCATCGTACGGGCCAGGAGCAGCATCAGATCCGAATGCTCGGACCGGCTGGTCCAGATCTTCTGGCCGTTGACGAGGTAATGGTCGCCCTCGCGCCGAGCGGTGGTCTTGAGGCTGCCGGTGTCAGTGCCTGAGGTCGGCTCGGTCACCCCGAAGGCCTGCAGCCGCAGGCGGCCCTCGGCGATAGCCGGCAGGTAGGCCGCCTTCTGAGCCTCCGAACCGTGCCGGAGCAGCGTGCCCATCGTGTACATCTGCGCGTGGCAGGCCCCGCCGTTGCAGCCCGCGCGCTGTACCTCCTCCAGGATCGCCGCGGCGGCCGAGAGCGGCAAGCCGGAGCCGCCATATTCCTCCGGAATGAGGACCGAGAGGTATCCGCTCTCGGTGAGCGCGTTCACGAACTCGGTCGGGTAGGCCATTTCTCGGTCGAGCGCCCGCCAGTACGGGCCGGGAAACCCAGCGCAGAGCTTGGCGACCGCCTCGCGGATCTCGGTATAGGCTTCCATCGCGCGCCTCAGGCCGTGCGGCCGCCATCGACAGGCAGGTCGACCCCGGTGATGAATTCGGCCTCGTCGGAGGCCAGGAACAGCGCCGCGGCAGCGATGTCCTCGGCCCGCGACATCCGCCCGAGGGGGATCGTCGCGATGAATCCCTCCCGGTTCTCCGGGGTGTCGGGCACGCCCATGAAATGCTCGAGCAGGGCGGTCGCGCCCATCACCGGGCAGAGCGCGTTCACCCGGATCTTCCAGGGTGCCAGCTCGAGGGCCAAGGACTTTGAAGCGAGACTCGCCGCCCCCTTGGACGCGTTGTACCAGGTCAGGCCCGGGCGAGGCCGGAGCGCCGCCGTCGAGCTGACATTGAGGATCACGCCCCCGCCCTGGTCGCGCATGAGCGGCGCGATTGTCCGGACGAAGTGAAAGATCGACTTCACGTTCACCCGGAACACCCGGTCGAACTCGTCCTCGGTCACCTCCAGCAGCGGCTTGTTGCGGTGCGTGGTGCCGGCATTGTTGACCAGGATGTGCGGAGCTCCGAACCGCTCCCGGGTCTCGGCGACACTGGCCTCGACATCGGTGGCAGATCCGACATCCGCGGCGATCGCGATGGCATTCGCGCCGATGCCCGCAGCAACCCGCTCGGCCGCCGCCTTGTCGATATCCACGCAGGCGACCCGCGCACCCTCGGCGGCGAACCGCTCGGCGATGCCCGCGCCGAACCCGCTTCCGGCGCCCGTGACGAGCGCGATTTTTCCTTCGAGTATCATCGCTTCCTCCCGATTTCTTATTGCCTAAGCCGTTCAGCGTTCGCCTCTATCCAATTTCCCCCTCATCCTGAGGTGCGGACGCGCAGGGGCCGCCTCAAAGGAGCCCTCCAGGGATCTCGGAGCTGTCTGGAGGCCTCTTTCGAGCCTCGCGCCGCGCACGAGCACCTCAAAATAAGGGCGCGGGCGGGTTTCCCGATGCAATACCTCTCACCTCGCGGCCTCGAACTCCCGCCGGATCCGGGCGCTGTGCTCGCCGATATCCGGCACCCGGCCCAGCGTGCGGACCGCGCCGTCGATCAGGACCGGAGGCGCGACGATGCGGGCCGTTCCCGCCGAGGTCTCGACGTCCGCGCGGACCAGGGCCGGATGGGTGGCGAGGTCGGCCAGGGTGTTGACGAAGCCATAGGCGGTGCCGGCGGCCTTCAGGCGAGCGGCGGCGGCCTCGC
Organism: Methylobacterium sp. ARG-1; assembly: GCF_001262595.1. Taxonomy (NCBI): domain Bacteria; kingdom Pseudomonadati; phylum Pseudomonadota; class Alphaproteobacteria; order Hyphomicrobiales; family Methylobacteriaceae; genus Methylobacterium; species Methylobacterium sp. ARG-1. The sequence continues at coordinate 9,051 of NZ_LHCD01000056.1, read as the reverse complement.
GGCTCAACCGCACCAGGGCGGCGCCGACCCGCAAATCCACGGCGGCGCGGTTGGCCACCCGGTCGTTGTTCGACGCGAAGTTATCCGCACGGGCGAGGTCCGGCTCGCCCAGGACCAAATCGCAGAAGCGCGCCCATTCGCGCTCGTTCTGGATCGAAATCAGCACGAGGCTGCCGTCGGCAGTCGGATAGGCGCCGTAGGGGGAGATCGACGGATGGGCCAGGCCGACCCGCTTCGGCTCCCGGCCGGTGCCCTCGAAGTAGAGCAGCGGCACGTTCATCCAATCCGCCGCGCCGCTGAACAGGCTGACCTCCAGGGCGCAGCCTTGGCCGGCGATGGAACGGGCGATCAGCGCCTCCAGCACAGCCGCATGGGCGTTCATCCCGCAGGCGATATCGCAGACCGAGACGCCGACGCGGCCCGGGCCGGCCGGGTGTCCGGTGATGCCGGACATGCCGCTCTCGGCCTGCACCAGCAGATCGTAGGCTTTCATGTCGCTGTAGGCGTGGCCCGCGCCGTAGCCCGAGATATCGACCGTGATCAGGCGCGGGTGGCGCGCCCGCAAGTCCGCCGAGCCGAAGCCGGCGCGGGCGGCCGCGCCCGGGGCGAGGTTCTGCACGAACACGTCGGCCTCCTCGAGGATGGCGTGCAGCAGCCGGGCATCGTCCGGATCCTTGATGTCGGCGACCAGGCTTTCCTTGCCGCGGTTCAGCCAGACGAAGTAGCTCGCCAGCCCGTTGACGGCGGAATCGTAGCCGCGGGCGAAATCCCCCTCCTGCCGCTCGATCTTTATGACCCGAGCACCGGCATCGGCCAGCCGCGACGTGCAGTAGGGCGCAGCGACAGCCTGCTCCAGGGCGAGAACAGTCAGCCCCTGCAACGGCCGGTTCATACGCATCCCGGTTCCTCAGCATCCCGAACGCCCCGCTGGGCGGGACCGGAGCGGTGGAACTGGGTCTGCCGGGCGCCCCGCCAAGCGGGTACGGCTGACATACGGCGTCGAACCGCCCCTACTCGGCGGCCCGCAGGGCCTGCTGTCCGTGGGCTTCCGGGCCCGGCTCGGCCAGCAGCGCGTCCACCGCCTCGGGCTTGTCCCGGGAGGAGAAGCGGTGCGCGAGCCGGTCGAGATAGACGTAGATGACCGGCGTCGTGAACAGGGTCAGGATCTGGCTCACTGCCAGCCCGCCCACCATCGCGTAGCCCAGCGGCTGCCGGATCTCGGAACCGGTGCCAGTGGCGAGCATCAGCGGGATGCCGCCGAGCAGAGCCGCCATGGTGGTCATCAGGATCGGGCGGAACCGGAGCAGGGCCGCCTTGCGGATCGCTGCCTCCGGGTCGAGCCCCTCCTCGCGCTCGGCTACGATGGCGAAGTCGATCAGCATGATGCCGTTCTTCTTCACGATGCCGATCAGGAGGATGATGCCGATCAGTGCGATCAGGCTGAAATCGAACCCTGCCCACATCAGCACAGCCAGAGCGCCCACACCGGCCGATGGCAGCGTCGAGAGGATCGTGATGGGGTGGATGAAGCTCTCGTAGAGGATGCCGAGGATCAGGTAGACCACGAACAGGGCGGCCAGGATCAGCAGCGGCACGGTCGAGAGCGATTGCTGGAACGCCTGCGCGGTGCCCTGGAAGCCGGTGACCACCGTGGGCGGCACCGCGAGCTCCTTCATCGCCCGGCCGATCGCCTCGGTCGCCTGGCCCAGCGCGACGTTGGGGCCGAGGTTGAAGCTGATCGTCACTGCCGGGAACTGGCCCTGGTGGTTGACCGCCAGCGCCGCCACCGGGTCGGTGGTCCAGCGGGCGAAGGCCGCGAGGGGCACCTGCCCGCCGCCGATCGGGGCCTTGATGTAGATCTTGTCGAGGCTCTCGACATTGCCCTGCAGGGCCGGAAGCACCTCGAGGATCACGTGGTAGCTGTTGAGCTGCGTGAAGTACTGGCCGATCTGCCGCTGACCGAAGGCGTCATACAACGTGTCGTCGATGAGCTGGGGCGTGATTCCGTAACGGGAGGCGGCATCGCGGTCGATCGCGAGCGTCAGGGTGGTGCCGCGGTTCTGCTGGTCGGTGGCGACGTCGCGCAGCTCCGGCAGGGTCTTCATCTTGTCGAGGATGCGGGGCGCCCAGGTGTTCAGCTCGGCGAGATCCGGATCCTGCAGGGTGTATTCGAACTGCGTCCGGGAGGTCCGGCCGCCGGTGCGCACGTCCTGGGTGGCCTGGATATAGGTGCGGATCCCCTCGACCCGCTCCAGCTTCGGGCGCAGGCGACCGATGATCTGGAACGCGTCGGCCTCGCGCTCCTCGCGGGGCTTGAGCGTGATGTACATCCGCCCGGAATTCAGCGCCTGGCCGTTGCCGCCGAGCGACATGCCCACCGTCGCCACGTCCGGATCGGCCTGGACGATGGCGCCGACCTTCTCCTGAAGAGTCTTCATCGCCGAGAACGAGATGTCCTGTCCCGCCTCGGTGACGCCGATCATGAAGCCGGTGTCCTGCTGCGGGAAGAAGCCCTTCGGGATGACGATGAACAGGTGCACTGTCAGCGCCAGCGTCGCGAAGAAGGTCAGGAGCGTGATGAACCGGAAGCGGAGGGCGAGGTCGAGGCCGTTTGCGTAGGAGGACAGCAGCCCGTCGAACACCACCTCGCTCGCCCGGTACAGGCGGCCGTGATGGCCGGTGCCGTGGGGCTTGAGCAGGCGCGCCGCCATCATCGGCGTCAGCGTCAGGGCCACGAAGGCCGAGACCGCGATGGTCATCGACAGGACGACGGCGAATTCCCGGAACAGGCGGCCGATGATGCCGCCCATCAGCAGCAGCGGGATCAGCACGGCGATCAGCGACACCGAGATCGACACGATGGTGAAGCCGATCTCGCCCGCACCCTTGAACGCGGCCTCCATGGGCCGCATCCCCTCCTCGACGTAGCGGCTGATGTTTTCCAGCACGACGATGGCGTCGTCGACCACGAAGCCCACCGAGATGGTCAGCGCCATCAGGGACAGGTTGTCGAGGGTATAGCCGGCGAGCCACATCAGCGCGCAGGCGCCGAGCAAAGCGAGGGGCACGGTCACGCTCGGGATCACGGTCGCCCAGAAGCTGCGCAGGAACACGAAGATCACCGCGACCACCAGGACGATGGTGATCAGGAGCGTGAACTGCACATCCTCCACGGAGGCGCGGATCGTCTGGGTGCGGTCGCTCAGGATGCCGATCTTGATGCCGGCCGGCAGGGTCGCGGTCAGTCGCGGCAGCTGCGCCTTGATGCTGTCCACCGTGTCGATGACGTTGGCGCCGGGCTGCTTGAAGATCACCAGGAACACGCCGCGCTGGCCGTTGGTCCAGCCCGCCTGCTTGGTATCCTCCGGGCCGGCGATTGCGGTGCCGATGTCGCGCACCCGCAAGGGGGCGCCGTCGCGATAGGCGACGATCACGTCGTTCCAGTTCTGCGCCGTGGTGAGCTGGTCGTTGGCGTAGATCGTGTAGCTGTGGCTCGTCCCGTCGATGCTGCCCTTCGGGTTGTTCACCGTGGTGAGCGACAGCGGCGCGCGGATATCCTCGAGCGACAGGCCCTTGGCCACCAGCTTGGCCGGATCGACCTGAATCCGCACCGCGGGCTTCTGCTGGCCGCCGATGAACACCTGCGCGACGCCCGAGATCTGGCTGATCCGCTGCGCGAGCTGCACGTCCACCGCGTTGTCGACCTCGATCAACGGCATGCTGTCCGAGGTGGCCGAGAGCAGGAGGATCGGCGAATCGGCCGGGTTCACCTTGCGGTAGGTCGGCGGGCTCGGCAGGTTCTTCGGCAGCTGGCCGCTCGCGGCGTTGATCGCCGCCTGGATGTCGCTGGCCGCACCGTCGATGTTGCGGTTGAGGTCGAACTGGACCGTGACCGTCGAAATCCCCAGCGAGCTGGTCGAGGTCATCTGGGCGACGCCCGGGATCTGCGAGAATTGCCGCTCCAGGGGCTGAGCCACCGAGGAGGCCATCGTCTCCGGGCTGGCGCCGGGCAATTGCGCGGTGACCTGGATCGTCGGGAAATCCACCTGCGGCAGCGGCGCGACACCGAGCAGCGGATAGGCCACCAACCCGAGGAACAGGATGCCGACCATGATCAGCGTGGTCGCCACCGGGAAACGGATGAAGGGCGCTGAGATGCCAGCCTTCATTGCAGCCCCTCACACGGCATCGCGGCCGCCCCGGCGACGCGAATGTCCATCACGGTTCGACCCTGGCCGACCGGCCCGGGGCCGCCGTCTCGGCCTGCGCCGTATGGGCGGCGTGCGGATCGGCCACGAGGCTACCGTCCTGGACCTTGTACTGCCCGGCGGTGATCACCCGATCGCCCGGCTTGAGATCGCCCGCCAGCACCTGCGTCCGCCCGGAATCGGAGCGCCCGGCCTTCAAGGACCGCTGATGCGCGTGGCCGGACTCGTCGATCACGAAGGCGAACAGCCCGTCCGGCCCGTGCTGGACGGCGTCATCCGGCACCGTCGTGGCCGCCGCGACCGTGCCGACCCGCATCTTGGTCGAGACCGACAGGCCGGGCCACAAGGCGTGGTTCTGGTTCTGGAACACCGCCTTCAGGCGGATCGTGCCGGTGGCGGTATCGACTTGGTTGTTGAACAGGGCGAGCTTGCCGTCGGCCAGCTTGGTCAGCCCGTCCGTGGTCCAGGCCGAGACCGGCACGTCGCCAGTCCGCAGGGCCGCGCCGATGGCGGGCAGCTGGTCCTCGGGCGCGGTGAACACCACGAAGATCGGCTCAACCTGCGTGATGGTCACGATCGGCGACTGGCCGGCCGCGGTGACGATGTTGCCGATATCGACCTGCCGGAAGCCGGTGACGCCGTCGATCGGCGCCCGGATGGTGGCGTAGCCGAGCTGGGTCGTGGCGTTGTCGATGGAGGCCTGGTCGGAGGCGACCTGCGCGGTCAGCTGGGCGACCAGCGCCGTCTGCGTCTCGGTCTGCTGGCGGGATGCGTAGGCGCCGAGACCGGTGTAGCGCACCAGATCCGCCTTGGCGTTGTTGAGGTTGGCGGTGTCCTGGTCCTTCTTGGCCTTCGCTTGGTCCAGGGTCGCCTGGTAGGGGCGCGGATCGATCTGGACCAGAACATCGCCCTTGCGGACGTTCTGCCCCTCGCGGAACGCGACCTGCTGGATCTCGCCGTCGACGCGGGTCCGCACCTGGACGGTGTTGTAGGCTTGGACCGTGCCGAGCCCGTTCAGCAGCAAGGCGAACGGGCCCTGATCGACGGTCCCCAGGGTCACCGGCACGGGCGCCGCCGCGGCCACCTTCGCCTTGGCCGCCGGCCGTTGCGTCGTGCGCACGTAGCCGTAAGCCCCGCCGCCCAGCAGCGCGAAAACCACGATCGTCGTCACCAACCCGCGGGACCGCCGCGGCTTCTGCTCACCCTTCATCGACCGCGGCCCCCTCCGCCGTGGAACGCGCCCGTCTCGTCCGATCGAGCCGCGACGCGCTGGCTGTTATCCTCGCCCGGCATACCTAACTGGCCCTTGCGCCATCAGGGCGCGAAGCGCTCGGCGCGCCTCCACCCGGGCGCATCGCGGAGCCCCGTCGATGGATATTGCATTCCCTAGCATACAATCGACGCGGCAACATCCAGGCAGCGCCTCCGGTGACCGCCGCGAGCTCTCGGCAAACGCTCCCGCCGGCCGCCGATCGTGCCCGTGGCAAAGGCTTCGCACATGGGCCACAAGCCGGTGTGACGGCGCGTGTCGAAGCGCGGCGAGGCGAAACCAGAACACCGGGACCCCGCATGGCCGAGACTCTGGAACTGGACGGCTTGAACGAGCTGCGAGCGGCCCTTCTCGAAGAACGGCAAACGATCGTGGCGTCGGTGCGGAAGCTGCGCGACACGCGCCGGCAGAAGGGCACCTTCGTGCTCGGCGACGGCGCCGCCGCGGGACCGCGGCTGGTCGCGGTGCAACACCAGATCGACGTCGTCGAATCCATCATCGCTACGCTGACGCAGTTTTGAGAGCGGCCCGGCCCGCCGCGCCAACGCGCGGCCGAGCCATCCTGAGAGGTGCCACGTCTCCGTGTCCGCTATGTTTCTGCAGTTCGTGGCATGGCCGTTGAGCGGGATGATCGCTTAGGGGAAAACGATTTTCGGATTGCGATCGACGATTGCCAGGCGCAATTTAGAAACATCAAGTGTTGGCACCGAAGAGATGCTATCACGCCACCTGATCATTCGGGCACATGCGTCTGTGTGACTGCATAATATTTCGAAGACTGAATTTTGCCGAATCAACGCACGGCGATCCGCCCCTGGCAATGTCATCCCGGCACAGGACCAGCCTACCTTGAACTATGCGGCCAAAGCCGAGGGGGGCGACAAGCACGGCCATAGGCATTCTGCCGCGCTACCCTCCCGACGCTTCGAGGACGGCACCCGTGGCCCCACATTGCCTTCTGCAATTGCCACGGTGATCAGACTTCGGCGCGCGGTCACCGCATCGTTCGGCTCGGGCACAAGCATCGGTCGTCCGCATCACGCAGCGAACATCTGATCCGGCCTGACGAAACCGGCCGGTTGTACAGGACATGCCTGTATTTGAGGCTGGACTGCCGAACGGATGTGCTGATACCGGACCGCAGCTCAAGGCGCGGGACGGCATGACATGGACGCCTTCGATCAGACCAACACCGAAACCGACTCAGCGGCCGCGTTTCCGGACAGCACGGAGGCGGCAACGCTCTGGGCCGCCATCCAGGCCGATCTCCGGGCGCGTGACGAGCGCACGGCCCGCCTGCGGGCCATGCGCCTCATCGCCGGGGACGACGCGACGGCCTGACCGCGGCGACGGTTTCAGGGCTTCCCGGTCAGGTCGAAGGCAGGGAGACGGGACGCCAGGGCGAATCCGACCGCCATCGCCATGGCCTCGGCCTGGGCGATCAGGCTCGGATCGCCGCTATCCCGGGCCGCCTGGAGCAACCCGACGGCGTGCTGGCCGAGCCTGCGGTCGATCGTGTCATCGACACGGGTACGTCGGTGCGTCTGAAGTTCGTGCGGGCCGGGATTGTTCATTGGCGTGCCGCGGGTCTCGACGGAACGGGCATGGGCTTGAACGGCGCGGACGCCGTGATCCAGGATTGCGTGTCCATGACATCCGCGAAGACACGCATCACCGCACTCACCGAGCGATGGATATCGTCGGCCGCGATGCCTTCGAGATCATGGCTTGCGGAGGCGTCGGACAAGAACGTCACCTCCTGCCCCCGGTGGAAGCCGTCGATTGCGGTGGCGAGGCAGGCGGCCTCGCCGGCAAAGCCCGCGATGACCAATTGCGCGCCGCCGCGTTCCATCGCGTCCGCGAAGGCGGGACTGGCGTAGCAGGACGGGCGGTCCCGATCGAAGATCATGTCGCAGCCATGCGGCTCGAACCCCTCAATCCAGCGCGCGAAGCGCGTTCCGGGCTGGAACAGCGGCGCCCCGATCCAGCGCACATAGGCCACCGGAATGCCGCTATCCCGGGCGTGATCCAGGGCGAGCCGGCACTTGGCGAGGGCGGGCGCAATGCCCGCGAGGGCCAGAGGCCGTCCGACGATCTCGTATTCCTGCTGCATGTCGACCAGCACCAGAACTGGGACGCTGCTCGGCCGGCGGTAGAGTGCCGGGTTCACGTGCCGGGTCATCGCGACGCCTGCTGATCGACGGAGGGCCGGGTGACGGCGCGACCGCGCGACCGGTCCAGCGCACCGGCCTTGTGCCACCGGCCCTCGGGTCGGATGATCACGTAGGGGTCGACGCCGATGCCGATCGCCTCCGGATGCGGCTCAGCCTCCATCAGCATCTCGACATAGTCGAAATCCGAGAACACGAGTTCCTGCGCGCCCTCGAACACCCGGAACCCGAAGCGGCTCCAGAACCCGACGAGGCGCTTCTGCGCGTGCCCGTAGAGGCGGCGATAGCCCTTGACCCGGGCCAGCTCGATCCCAGCCCGGACCAGCGTAAAAGCCAAGCGGGTGTTGCGGTACTCGGCCCGCACCGCCAGCCGCTCGATCTTGGCGAAATCGGCGAAGAAGCGGATCCGCAGGCACCCCGCCGGCTCGTCGCCGACATAGCCGATCAGGTGGGTGGCCGAGAGATCGTTGCCGTCGAATTCCTCTTCGTACGGGCAGGCCTGCTCGGCCATGTACACTGCGGCCCGCAGGGCAATGACGCGGGAGAGATCCTCGAAGCTGCGCGCCACGGCGACGCTGACGCCGGTAAGCCCGGGGCGATGGCTGTCGTAGGGGGGCAAGCGTTCGGCCGCCTCGGACCGGACGAACATATGTAGGCTCGGGGCGCGCAGCCCGCGCCACGCGGCGCCTTTGGTGAAGCCGATTCCTTCCAGATAATCGGCCCCTTCCGGCGTCGCCGCGCGCGCATAGAGGTCGACGTCGCGGCACAGCGGCGTCGAGATCCGCTGCAGCATCAGGGCGACTGCGGCTGCGAGCCGGCGACGGGCGTGGATCACCCACAGATAGATTCCGGCCGGGCGCTCGTGCTGCCGGGCAATGAAATGGGACGCCGGATTCGTCGGGTCGAACTCGCCCGAAAGGAGGGCCGTCATCCCGGCGTCGTTCAAAGGTAGGACTGCCGTGAGGCCCTCGCCGCGCGGTGATTGCGCGTCGTAATCCCCGCGTTTGGCGATCGCGAAGACAGTATCGGGATTGATGGTCATCACCCGACGCACCACGGCGAGGTCGGCCAGACCCGGCAGAACGCTCCGTGTCTCCTCCAACAGACGTTCGAGGTCGGCGGGCGTCGGGGTAAAGAGCACGAGATGTCGGGCGAGGCGGGCAGCCCTTAAATCGATGATGTCGTGGCGTGCCTCTGGTGCGGCCGCATGAGGATGCCGCGCGTAATCGGGCGGCGAAACGTGGACGGTCATCGCGTCGGCTTTCGCGGGTGATTGGTAACGAGCACCGGCTTCGCATGGTGAACTTCCCGCGTCTGTGCAAAGATTGAAGTATGGGAGGTCCACAGATGGAACACGACGCCGTTGTGGCTGCCGGCATGCCCGATTGGCAGGATCTGCGGC
>NZ_LHCD01000055.1:0-22949 GCF_001262595.1 Methylobacterium sp. ARG-1 | reverse complement strand
GCACTGATGGCCGACATCCCAGACGATGCGGTCGTCGGGGGTGTCGAACACGTGGTGCAGGGCGACGGTGAGCTCGACCACGCCGAGCCCGGAGCCGAGATGGCCGCCGGTGATCGAGACCGCGTCGATCATCTCGGCCCGAACCGCGTCCGCCACCGCCTGCAGCTCCGATTCGGGAAGCTGGCGCAACGCAGCCGGCTCCGGGACACGGTCCAGCAACGCTGAGTGCTCAGAGGATATTGCCAAGGATCGCATCCGCTCGTTCGAGTGTGGCGACGGCCCGGTCATGCGGGGTCCCAGGAGAGGATCCTGGCCGTCCCGACGCCAGCACCCGGGGGCGCGCGTTCATGCTAGAACCGACCCGTCCGCCGCTGTCATGATAGTGCCAGGTACGGACGATCGCCGGCGCGATCAATGTCCGATCGGCGATTTTTTCAGTTACGTGCCCTTACCGCCACATGAGGTCCGCTCTTGAGCCCGGCTCGTCTGTGCACAATTTTGCTCATGCTGGCGATTACGTCCAGCGGCCAAGCTTATGCCGGGCCGCGCCCGCCGGACGGCAACCTCGACTTCCCGTGCAACTTCCTGGGCGCCTGCCCGGAGCGGGTCTCCCCCGGCGGCCCCGACCGCGACGCGCGGCCGTTCAGCCGCAGCCTCGGCCGACCCTGCGCCTGGCGCGAGCGGCCGACCCCGGAGGGCCCCCGGCGGGTGCGGGTATGCTGGTGAGGCCGCTCCGGGGGCCTTTTGCCGCGGCGCTCGCCTTCCTGGCCCTGGCGGGCTCGGCCGAGGCCGAGGTCACCTGCCCGGCCCTGTTCGCCAATGGCCTGGCGCCGGTCCTGACCAACTCGAAGCTCGCCGCCCGCACGGTGCCGCTGTGCTTCGAGGCCTTCGCGGTGCTTCATTCGGGGGTGACGCGCACGCCGCTCTATTCCGCCGAGCACCTCACCCGGGCCAGCGTCGCCGAGGCCCGCAAAGTCGCCCGGGACGACGCGTTCCACGAGGAGACGCGCCTGCCGGAGGCCGAGCGCGCGTCGCTGGAGGATTACGTCCGCAGCGGCTTCGACCGGGGCCACCTCGCCCCGGCGGGCGACATGCCGACCTTGAGCGCCCAGGCCGAATCGTTCAGCCTGGCCAACATCGTGCCGCAGAACCGGGTGCTCAACCGCGGGCTCTGGGCCGATATCGAGGAGGGCACGCGGCGGCTGGCGAGCCGGCGCGGCTCAATCTTCGTGGTCACCGGGGTAATATTTTCCGGGGACGCGGTGCAGCAGATCAAGGGCGGCGTGCTCGTGCCCACCCAGCTGTTCAAGGCGCTCTACGACCCGGCGAGCGGCGAGGCCGGGGCTTACCTAGCCCGGAACGACGAGTCGCGGGACTGGCGCGCGGTCTCGATCGTCGACCTCACCCGCGAAGCCGGGATCGACGTGTTCCCGAACCTCCCGGTCACCGCCCGGGCCAACGCCATGACCCTGCCGGATCCCCATGCCGGGGCGCGCGCGGAGGGGCATCGGCCCCGGTCCGAGCCGAGCTGGCAGGACTGGCTGAGCCGCGAGATCAACCGCGCCGTGCGCAAGTTCCTGCGCGATCTGATGCGCTCGATTTTCTGAGAGGGACCATGCCAGAGGACAAGCCGAGCCGCCGGAAGCCCAAGGCGGACGCGTTCGAGCCCTTCGCCGACGATGCGGCGGTGCGCAATATCGGCGCCCTCAGCTTCGAGAACGGCACCGACCGAATCGCCCTGCACGGATCCCTGGACCTGACCAAGGACAAAGCCGGCCTCGCCCAGGCGCGCCTGCTCCGGGCGACCCTCGACGCCATCGTGAAGGCCCTGGAGGCCGGCGACCTGCCCGAGGCGGTGGCGGACGCACCGGACGCCGCGCCTCAATCGGTGGCCAATCCCTTCGCCTGAGCGCGCGACGGGCAGCGTCGCATCCTTGCCGCTGCCCGGCGGGCCTGATACTCGGTCGGCGACATTCTTATATCGTGGGGAACGCGCGTACAGGACGGGTCGACGACCCCGGGCCTGCCCCGTGCCGCTGGCACGCACCGCGCACACCCCACCAACGCGCCGAGGACGTTCCGCGATGGCTCGCGAATTCATCTACCACATGCGGGGACTCACGAAGTCCTATCTGGGCGGGAAGAAGGTCCTGGAGGACGTCAACCTGTCGTTCTACCCGGACGCCAAGATCGGCGTGCTGGGCATCAACGGCTCGGGCAAGTCGACCCTGCTCAAGATCATGGCCGGCATCGACACCGAGTGGACCGGCGAGGGCTTCGTCGCCCAGGGCGCCCGGGTCGGCTACCTGCCGCAGGAGCCGCAGCTCGATCCGAACAAGTCGGTCCGCGAGAACGTGATGGAGGGCGTCGCCGAGAAGCAGGCGCTGCTCGACCGCTACAACGAACTCGCCATGAACTATTCCGAGGAGACCGCCGACGAGATGACGGCGCTCCAGGACAAGATCGAGGCCCTGAACCTCTGGGAGCTCGATTCGAAGATCGACCAAGCCATGGAGGCGCTGGGCTGCCCGAGCGACGAGCAGCCGGTGGCGACCCTGTCGGGCGGCGAGCGCCGCCGCGTCGCCCTGTGCCGCCTGCTCCTGTGGGAGCCGGAGCTGCTGCTCCTCGACGAGCCGACCAACCACCTCGACGCCGAGACGGTGAACTGGCTCGAAGGCCACCTGAAATCCTATCCGGGCGCGATCCTGATCGTGACCCACGATCGTTACTTCCTCGACAACGTCACCAGCTGGATCTTGGAGCTCGATCGCGGCCGGGGCATCCCGTACGAGGGCAACTACTCCGCCTGGCTGGTGCAGAAGCAGAAGCGGCTCCAGCAGGAGGGCCGCGAGGACATGGCCCGCCAGCGCTCGATCGCCCGCGAGCAGGAGTGGATCGCCGCCTCGCCGAAGGCCCGGCAGTCCAAGTCCAAGGCCCGCATCACCCGCTACGAAGAGCTGGTCGCCAAGCAGAACAACAAGGTCGACGCCGCCGCGCAGATCGTCATCCCGATCGACGAGCGGCTCGGCAACAACGTCATCGAGTTCGAGCACCTCAACAAGGCGTTCGGCGACCGCCTGCTGATCGAGGATCTCTCGTTCAAGCTGCCGCCGGGCGGCATCGTCGGGGTGATCGGCCCCAATGGCGCCGGCAAGACCACCCTGTTCAAGATGATTACCGGCCAGGAGAAGCCCGACGGCGGCAAGATCTCCATCGGCGAGACCGTGCATCTCGGCTACGTCGACCAGTCGCGCGACGCCCTCGATCCGAACGCCACGGTCTGGCAGGAGGTCTCGGGCGGCAACGACATCATCTATTTCAACAAGCGCGAGATCAACTCCCGCGCCTATTGCGCGGCCTTCGCGTTCAAGGGCGGCGACCAGCAGAAGAAGGTCGGCACCCTGTCGGGCGGTGAGCGCAACCGCGTCCACCTGGCCCGGACCCTGAAGGGCGGCGCCAACGTGCTGCTGCTCGACGAGCCGACCAACGACCTCGACATGGAGACCCTGCGCGCCCTTGAGGATGCGCTGGAGGATTACGCCGGGTGCGCGGTGATCATCAGCCACGATCGCTGGTTCCTGAACCGCATCGCCACGCACATCCTGGCCTTCGAGGGCGACAGCCACGTCGAGTGGTTCGAGGGCAACTTCTCGGATTACGAGGCCGACAAGATGCGCCGGCTCGGCGCGGACTCGCTGATGCCGAAGAAGATCAAGTACAAGAAGTTCTCCCGGTAAGGATCGGTCCCGGCCTTCGGGCCGGGACGCGCCGCGCGTGGCGCTAGCTGGCGTGCAACGGGGCTCGCCGTACCTTACGGCGCCCGTCCAACCCAATCCCTTCGTCCGAATCGCGCTCAGCGCGCCGCGAGGGAGCCTTCAAGGGATCGCGCGGCTGTCTAGAGACCACCTCCGAGGCCTCCGCTTCGCGTCGGCACCGCGGGATGAAGCTGGGCGACGTCGTCAGAAGACCTGTCAGCCCACCCGCGCCCGCGCCGCATCCAGCATCGCCGCCAGGCTCTCCGGCAAGGGTATCGCCGGCGTCCAGCCGGTGGCGGCCATGAAGGCCGAGGGATCGCAGCCCTGGCTGCGTACCCCCGTGGGCCGGGTCCGGTCGGGCTCCACCTGCACGGTGAACGCCGCATCGGTCAGGCCGCGGAACGCGTCGAGGATCGCCGAGACCGGCGTCACGATCCCCGTGCCCACGTTGTAGATGCCGCCGTCCGGCAGTTCCTCGACCCGGTCGAGGACGCGCAGGCACGCCGCCGTCACGTCCGACACGTCGATGAAGTCGCGCCCTGCGGCGAGGTCGCCGACCGCCAGGGTCGGCGGGGCCAGGCCGCGCTCGATGCGGGCGATCTGGCCGGCGAAGGAGGCGGCCGCGAAGGTCTCGCTCTGGCCGGGTCCGATATAGTTCGCCGGCCGCAGCACGAGGTGCTTCACGCCGGCATTGGCGAGCACGTCGCGCAGGATGTACTCGCAGGCGCTCTTGGTCCGGCCCGAGATGGTGTCGGGCCGGGGGGTCACCGCCTCGTCGGGCCGGGGCTTGTCGCGGAACGCCGCGCCGTAGACGACGGTCGAGCTCAGGAACACCAGGGTCGCCCGGGTCCGCGCCACCGCCTCGGCGAGGTTGAGGGTGCCGAGGAGGTCCGCCCGCCAGGCATAGGCCGGCGTCTCGCTCGACCGCGCCACGGAGGCGAGGGCCGCGAGGTGGAACACGACGGTCGGGTCGAAATCCGCCACCGCCGCGTTGAGCGTGTCGGCCTCGAACGGATCGACATCGAGGAGGGTGACGCCGTCGAGCGGCGGCTGCGGGTGCCGATCGATGCCGAGGATCCGGCGCCCCTCGGGACGGTCCCGTCGCAGCGCCTCGAGCAGGCGTCGGCCGAGAAAATCGCCCGCTCCGGTGACGAGGACGCGCATGAACCCTGCCCTTCCCCGGCCCGCCGGGATCGATCCGACGCCTCTATAGCGTGTTCGCCGGCGATGCGAGCGGAGTGGACGGCCGGACGGACCTCACGGGCCTGAGAAAACGTACCGACGCCCAAGCCCCCGCTCGGTCATTCCGGGGCGCCGCAGGCGAACCCGAAATCCGGAACTCCCGACGGTGCATTGCCTGACTCCACCCGTGTTACCGGACTCCGCTTCCCCACCCAGGAGCGACAAAGTGGTTTACTTTGCCTGCGTGACACCGCTGACCGACAGGTCGATCTGAGCCGCCAGGATATTCTCGCGACAAAATTGTTCGGCGCGCGGATCCAGGTCCGGTAGGGGTATCGGCACCGCCGGGCGCCCATGACGTCGTATCGGGCGACCAGCGTCGCTCCATGGCCGTGGCGCGTCGCGCGGACACAGGCGCGTGAGCGGCGCAGTCTGTCCCCGCATTCCGGCGCCGAGAGACTATGATTGCTCCGATTCCGAAAAGCGGGTGTTCCGGTGATGGCTGCGTGAAGAGCCTCGACGATTTCGGGCGCGTGCCCTTCGGCGCCATGGCATCTTCGCCGCGGCCCGTGCGCGCGTCGGTGCCGGAACCCGCGCCGAGAAATCCCGTCCGGGACGCGCGGGTCGACGTGCTGCGCGGCTTCGCGCTGCTGATGATCTTCATCGACCACATCCCGCGCAACGCGCCGGCGTCGTTCACCCTGCACAATCTCGGCTTCTCGGACGCGGCCGAGATCTTCGTGCTGCTGGCCGGGTACTCGTCGATGGTGGCCTATGGCGGCCTGTTCGGTCGGGCCGGCATACGGGCGACCCTGGTGCGGATCGGCCGGCGCTGCCTGCGGATCTACCTGTTCCAGGCGGGGCTGCTGCTCGCCACCCTGGTCATCGTCCGGATCTGGATGGATCTCACCGGGCTGACGCCGCGCTTTGGCGTTGCGCCGCTGCTGCAGATGGGGCTGCTGCCGGGGCTGCTGCGCGGGCTCGCCCTCAACGCGCTGCCCAACTACCTCGACATCCTGCCGCTCTACATCCTGCTGCTGGCCCTGTTCCCGGCTATCTATTTCGGGATGCGGCGCGGGATCTGGGGCGTGCTGGCGCTGTCCGGGACGCTGTGGCTCGCCGCCAATGTCGACCACACCCTGAACCTGCCCAACGCTGCCGCGGTGGATGACGGCTGGTACTTCAACCCCTTCGCCTGGCAGTTCCTGTTCGTAATCGGGGCGGCGCTGGCGGTGGCGGTCCGGGCCGGCGACGGTCTCCTGCCCTGGCGGAACTGGGCCGCGGCCCTGGCCTTCGCCTACCTGGCCTTCGGGCTGCTGCAGGGCGGCTCCTGGGGGGAGTGGGGCCTTCCGGACCTCCGGCCGCTGGCGATCGCGGGGCCGGACAAGAGCCATGTCGGGCCGCTGCGCCTGCTGCACATCCTGGCCCTGACCTACCTGATCTTCAGTGCACCCGCCATGCGGCGCCTCTCCGGGTGGCGGCCATTGCGGCTGATCGATGCCTGCGGCCGGCACTCCCTGGAGATCTTCGCCGCCGGCTGCCTGGCGGCGCTGATCGGGCGGATCCTCTACCGCACCTTCGACGCGACCTGGCCGCTCCAGATCGCGGTCAACCTCACCGGGCTGGCGCTGATGCTGGGTCTCGCCAAACTCCTCGACGCCCGCGCTGAGGCCCGGCGCCGCTGAGGGATCCTCGGAACAGACCCCTGCCGAGACCCGTTTCCGCACCCGATATCGGGCACCGGAGCGATCGAAAAAAATGCCGCGGATGCGCCGCAAGGGCGATCTCCCGGAGAAGGTGTGCGCCCAGTGCGGGCGGCCATTCGCCTGGCGCAAGAAGTGGGAGCGCGTCTGGGACGAGGTCCGCTACTGCTCGGACCGCTGCCGGGCCGAGTCGCGGAAAGCGGGGGCGAAGGGCTGAGGCTCAGGCGCCGCCCGCGGCCTTCAGCGCATCCGACGTGTCGATGTCGAGGGCGGTCGCCGCATCGCCCGGGATCTCCAGGATATCGGACCGGTCCTTGAGCAGCGGCCCGGCGCCGCGGTCGCCGGTGAGCCGGGCGATATCGGGTGCCAGGCGGCGCAGGTTCAGGAGCACCGGATTTCCGCGCCGGCCATCCTGGATCGGGACAACAGCCGCCACAGCCTTCGACGAGCTTGCGAAGGCAACGGCCAGGCGCTCGATATGCGCTTCGCCGATCCGCGGCATATCCCCGAGCACGACCACGGCCGCTTCGCACGATTGCGGCAGGGCGGCCAGGCCCGCACGCAGCGAGGTGGACAGCCCAGCGCGGAAATCCGGGTTCTCAACGACGATCAGATCGAGCCCCGCCAGCGCCGTCCGAACCGCATCGGCATGTGCGCCCAGCACGACGACCACCGGCCGCGGCCGGGCCGCCAGTGCAGCCTCGGCGGCATGACGGACCAGCGGTCTTCCGTCGAACAGCGCCAGCATCTTGGGCTCGGAACCGAACCGGGTGCCGAGGCCCGCGGCGAGCAGGACCGTCCCGACCTCAGGCATCGACATCCGAGGCCTTGCCGCCGGCCCGGGGCTGCGGCCTCGAGACGATCTCCATCAGCAACCCGCCGACCCCCAGGGCGACGATGTCGGCCCGGGTCACGGGCAGGTCCGCCAGCAGGCGGTGCAGGATCCAGTCGAAGCCGTTCTCCTTGGGCGAGCGCGCGCAGCCCGGCGCTCCGATCACCGGCACACCCGCCCGGCTGCCGACTAGCAGCAGGTTCCCGGGATCGACCGGCATGCCGAGATGCTCGACCAACCCGCCGGCCGCCGCGATGCCGGCTGGGATCACGTCGCGCCGGTCGGCGATGGCTGAGGCGCCGAACACGACGACGAGATCGGCCCCGGCGCCGTCGATGGTATCCCCGAGCGCCGCCGCCACGGAGTCGGCCGTATGTGGCACTCGATCCTCGCGGACGATGTCGGCCCCCGCCGGGGCGAGGCGCTCCGCCAGGACCCGGAGCGTCTTGTCGATGGTCGCCTCTTTGAGGCTCGGCAGGCGGGTCGAAACCACGGCGATACGCCGCCGCCGATAGGGCGCCACGGCGAGCCCACCGGCCGTATCGGCCGCGCAGGCCCGGGCCAGCACCGCCCCCGCCACGGCGTAGGGAATGATCTTCACGGTGGCGACCATCTCGCCCTCGACCACCGGCTTGAACGGCGGCAAGGTCGCCACCGTCACAGCCTCGTCGACGGCGTTGACCGCATCGATCCGGGCCGGCGCCAGGGTGAGCACCCCGGCGGTCTCGGCGAACAGGTTGCAGCGTCCGGTGAACGGAGCCTCCACGCGCAGGTTTGGCCCGCGCAGATGCGTGGCGAGCCGTGCCGCGGCGTCATCCTCGCCGACATCGCCGGGCTCGAGGGCGGCCGCCACGATCTCCGACAATCCGGCCTGCGATAGGCCGCTGGCAACGTCCTCCGGGATGACTGCGCCCTTGCGCAGGGTGATGCCGTCGCGCCGGACCGTATGGGCGCTGATCAGACCGGCCGCCTCGGCGACCGGCACGGGGCCGAACCTCACGCGACCTCCGGGCGGGGGACCCGACGGAGCGCCGCCACGATCTCGGCCAGCACGGCGAGCGCGATCTCGGCCGGGCTGACCGCCCCGATGGCGAGCCCGATCGGCGCGCGGATCCGGCCGATCTGCTCGGGCGAGAACCCGGCCCCCACGAGCCGGGCGGTGCGGGCCGCGTGCGTCTTCCGCGACCCCAGCGCGCCGATGTAAAAACACTCGGCCGTGAGCGCGGCCTTCAGCGCCGGGTCGTCGATCTTGGGGTCGTGGGTCAGGGCGGCCAGCGCGCAGTAGCGGTCGAGGGGCGGCACGCGGTCGCCGAAGGCGGCGTCGGGCCATTCGGCCACAAGCTCGACGCCCGGGAAGCGGTCCGGGCTGGCAAAGGCCGTGCGCGGGTCGATCACGGTCAGCGCGAGGTCGAGCCCCGCCGCCATGGGGGCCATCGCCTGCGAGATGTGGACGGCGCCGATCACCACGAGGCGCACCGGCGGGACCTGCACGGTCAGGAACGTCTGCCGCCCGTCGATCTCGACGAGACCGCTCTTGCCCGAAGCCAGATGCTTGCGCAGCACCTCCGCCAGGGGATCGGCGGCGATCTCGGCCTCGCGGACGAGGCGCTGGGTCCCGTCCGCCAGGTCGGTGACCAGGATCGTGGCCCGGCGCGCGGCGCGCTCGGCGTTCAGGATCTCCAGGGTCTCGGTGCGCATCAGTCGACCCGCTCGACGAAGACGCGAATCCGGCCGCCGCAGGACAGCCCGGCCCGCCACGCCGTCTCGTCGGCGACGCCGAATTCCAGGATACGGGGCGCTCCGGCCTCGATCACC
This sequence comes from Methylobacterium sp. ARG-1, assembly GCF_001262595.1. Taxonomy (NCBI): domain Bacteria; kingdom Pseudomonadati; phylum Pseudomonadota; class Alphaproteobacteria; order Hyphomicrobiales; family Methylobacteriaceae; genus Methylobacterium; species Methylobacterium sp. ARG-1. Next base: position 13,662 of record NZ_LHCD01000055.1, on the reverse strand, counting down.
TCGATTGCCTCGGTGATCACGGAGCCCTCGACGCAGCCGCCCGAGACGGACCCCAGAAAGTTGCCCTCGGCATCGACCACGAGATGGCTGCCCACGGGCCGCGGCGCCGAGCCCCAGGTCTCGATCACAGTGGCGAGCGCCACGGCGCGCCCGTCCCGCCGCCAGGAGGAGGCGGCGGCGAGGATATCTGTATCGGTGCTGAGCATGGCCCTCGAGACCTCGGCCGGCGGGTGCCCCCCGCACGCCTCAGGTATGGCCCGTGCGCCGCCGTGCAAGGCGCAGCGGCGTCGATCTCCAGCGCGCCTTGGCCGATCGGCGCGCGGGTGCGATAACGGACCAGCCCCCCGCATCCGTCGCCCCCATGTCCGCCCCGATGACACGGCCCCTCCGCCGCCAGTGCCGGCCCCGCCTTGGCGGGCGGTTCATGCGCGGGCGTGCGAGCCCGTGAACGCCCCCGATCCCGGCCTGGGGCGCGCCCTGCGGGCAAACCCGCCACGACCGCGCTCGGCACCGCACCGGCTGTGGAAGCGCCTAAGCCGGTGGATCGGCGATGCGTTGCCGAAGGGGCTCTACGCCCGATCGCTGATCATCATCATCGCGCCGGTGGTCCTGCTCCAGTCGGTGATCGCCTACACGTTCATGGAGCGGCACTGGCAGCTCGTGACCAAGCGCCTGTCCGCGGCGGTGACCGCCGACGTCGCTGCGCTGATCGACATCTATGAGAGCTATCCGCAGGACCGGGACGCCGAAACGTTGTCGCGCATCGCGGCCGAGCGGCTGAACCTCGACCTCGACATTCTCAAGGGCGCCAAGCTCCCCGCCCCGGGGCCGCGGCCGTTCTTCTCGATCCTGGACGAGGCGCTCTCCGACGAGATCCGGCGCCAGATCCGCCGGCCGTTCTGGATCGACACGGTCGGCCGCTCGAACCTGATCGAGATCCGGGTCTCGATCCCCGATGGGGTGATGCGGATCACCGCGCGGCGCAGCCAGGCCTACGCCTCGAATTCGCACATCTTCCTGGTCTGGATGATCGGCTCGTCGCTCGTGCTGCTCGGCGTCGCGATCCTGTTCCTGCGCAACCAGATCAAGCCGATCCTGCGGCTCGCCGCGGTGGCGGAAGGGTTCGGCAAGGGCCGGGAGATCGAGTTCCGGCCCCGGGGGGCCCGGGAGGTGCGCCAGGCCGGCCACGCCTTCATCGAGATGAAGCGGCGCATCGAGCGGGCCATGGAGCAGCGCACGACGATGCTCAACGGTGTGAGCCACGACCTGCGCACCATCCTCACCCGCTTTCGCCTGTCCCTGGCGCTGGTCGAGCAGACCAGCGAGATCGAAGATCTGAGCCGCGACGTCGATGAGATGAGCCGGATGCTGGAGGGCTACCTCGCCTTTGCGCGCGGTGATTCCGCGGAGCCCGCCACCCCCACTGACATGCGGACCCTCCTGGAGGATCTCCGCAGCGACGTGGAGCGCCTGGGCGCCCATGTCTCGGCGGTGGATCTCGCGGGCGCCCCCGAGGTCACGGTGCGCCCGGGCGCCTTCCGGCGCTGCCTGTTCAATCTCGCGGCCAACGCCGCCCGCTACGGCGAGACGGTGGCGATCTCCGGACGGCTGGAAGCCCGCGCCTTCTACGTCTCGATCGACGATGACGGTCCGGGGATCCCGCCGGAGAGCCGCGAGGAGGTGTTCAAGCCGTTCGTGCGCCTGGACGATTCCCGGCAGGATGCAGGCGGATCCGGGCTCGGGCTGGCGATCGCCCGGGACATCGCCCGGGCTCATGGCGGCGACATCGCCCTGCAGGAAAGCCCGCTCGGCGGCCTGCGGGCGACGGTCCGGGTGCCGGCCTGAAGCCCTCTCAGGCGTCCGCCGGCCCGCGCAGGCGCTGGATCTCGGATTGGGTGTTGCGGATGAGGTGGTCGATGCTCGCCGCGTCGAGGCCGGCGCGGCCGAGGCGCTCGCGCAGGGCCGCCTCGCCGTTCCAGGCGTAGCCCGCATCGTTGGGCAGATGGCGCTGCAGCAACGGGCTGACCACGCTCTCCCGCCGGAAGGCAGGATGCCGCAGCAGGCGGCCGATCTGCGCCGTCAAGATATCAAGCGGCGATACATTCCGGCCATTCCCATTCCACGTTACGGCTGATTGGCGCATACAGGTGCATCCTCGTGGAAAGCCAGTATCCGCCCAAATGCTTGCACTTCGGTGAGTGGCCGGAGGATCCGGCGAAAATCTCGTCGCCGCGGGGTCCCAACCTTTGCGGCAGGGTGGTATGCAGGCCTGACGCCCACGAGCCGCGGCCCACCGCGCGCCGGATCCGAGTGCCCGATATGAACCCGCTGGTCCCCCTGTTCATCCTGCTTTCCCTGCCGTTGGCGGCGATCGGTCTGGTGCTTTATACCGACACGGGCATTGAGCCGGCCCTGTTCTACGCTGCGGTGAAGACTTTCGTGATCCTGGGCGCAATCGCCGTGGCGATGTCGTTCGGCGCGATGAAGCTGGCCGAGCGCACCAAGCACTAAAACGGTCGACCCCGCGGAGAGCGCGATGTTGCACGTCGTTCCGGCCTTCTCGCGCATCGGCGAGGAGAACGCGTTCGCGGTGCTGGCCCGGGCCCAGGCCCTGGCCTCCCAGGGTCGGGACGTCATCAATCTCGGTATTGGCCAGCCCGACATGCCGACGCCCGCCCACGTGGTCGAGGCCGGCATCAAGGCCCTGCGCGACGGGCACCACGGCTACACGCCGGCCGTGGGCATCCCGGGCCTGCGCGAGGCGGTAACCCGCGACATCCATCGCCGCCACGCCGTGGAGGTCTCGCCCGATTCCGTGATGATCGTGCCGGGCGGTAAGGTCACCATGTTCATGGCGATCCTGATGTTCGGCGAGCCCGGCGCCGAGATCCTGTATCCGGATCCGGGATTTCCGATCTACCGCTCGATGATCGAGTTCACGGGGGCGACGCCGGTACCGGTGCCGATCCGCGAGGCGAACGGCTTCGCCTTCTCGTCCGCCGAGACCCTGGCTTTGATCACGCCCAGGACCCGCCTGCTGATCGTCAACTCGCCGGCCAACCCGACCGGGGGCGTGACGCCCAAGGCCGAGATCGACGCCCTTGTGGCAGGGTTGGCAGATCACCCCGACGTGGCCGTGCTGTCGGACGAGATCTACGGCACGATGACGTATGACGGCGCGGCGCATCACTCGCTGCTGAGATACGAAGCGATCCGCGACCGCCTGATCTATCTCGACGGCGCGTCCAAGACCTACGCGATGACCGGCTGGCGGCTCGGCTGGTCGGTCTGGCCGAAGCCGCTCTACGACGCGGCCCGGAAGCTCGCGGTCAACGCCCATTCCTGCGTAAACGCCGCCACCCAATGGGCCGGCATCGCGGCGCTCGACGGGTCGCAGGATTGCGTGGCCGAGATGGTCGCCGAGTTCGACCGCCGCCGGGCGATCGTGGTGGATGGCCTGAACGCCCTGCCGGGCGTGTCCTGCATCGCCCCGAAGGGCGCGTTCTACGCTTTCCCCAACATCTCGCAGACCGGCTGGAAGGCCAAGCCCCTGGCCGCGACCCTGCTCGAAGAGGCCGGCGTTGCGGTGATTGGGGGCCCCGATTTCGGCGTCCATGGCGAGGGCTACATCCGCCTGTCCTACGCCAACTCGGCGGAGAACATCCGCCGGGCGCTGGAGCGGATGGGGCAGTTTCTGACCGAGCGTAAGCCGGGCTGATTCCGGGGACGGCCGTCCTCAACCCCCTCTCAACCTGACAGGCTGTGAGTCTTTCGATCGACAGACGGGCTTACATGCGAGGACGAGGCTCAGGCCCCCTCTCCCGCACGGGAGAGGGGGCCTGAGCCTCGTCCTCGAAGGATTTTAAAAACTCACAGCCTTCGAGGCCCGCTGGCGCGGGCACCTCAGGATGAGGGGCTGGGTGGGACGACGGGACGGACGTCAGGATTTCCCCGCCCGCTTCTCGATCCAGCCGGCCAGCCAATCGGCGATGTCGAGGCTGTTCTTGTCCTGCATCAGCATGTGCGAATTGCCGTGGATGCCGATCTCCGGCAGCAGGATCAGCTCGGCCCGGCCACCGGCCGCATTCGCCGCCGCCACGAAGCTGCGGCATTGCTTCAGCCGGGGCGCCCAGCGGGGCGAGGCGTCGACGAAGTCACCGAACAGGACCAGGATCGGCAGGTCCTTGTAGGGGGCGAGGTCGTCCTTGGCCGGGTCCGGGCAGGCGGCGGGCTCGATCGCAACCAGCGCGCGGATGCCGGTGCGGTCGAGCGCGGCGGTCTGGAACGGGTAGATGCCCGATTGCGAGTGCGAGACCAGCACCGCCCCCTTGAGCCGCTTGGCGAGCTCCGAGAGGCCCGGCACGGTCGGGTTCGGCACCGGCAGGGCGGCGGACCAGTCGGCGACCATCTGCTTCCAGAACTCGCCCTGGGCCTCCAGGGGAAATTGCATGCCTGGGAAAACCTTCGGGTATTCGGGGCCGAACCGGAAGATCGCCCAGGCGGGCTCGCGCCCGGCGGAGAAGACCGGCGGCAGCGTCTCGGCCTCGGCCTTGCCCATCTTGACCGCGTCGATCTGGGCCGGGCTGATCGCCGATCGCCCGCGCCAGGCCTGGTCGATCACGTAGGTCGGGAAGCCGCGGCGGACGAAGAACTCATCCCAGCCCATGCGGCCGTCCGGCGTCGTTTCCCAGGTCTTGCCGGTCAGGCAGCAGCCGTGGATCAGCACCAGAGGCGGCCGGACCGGGTCCACGGGGATCTGATAGCGGACATAGACCTGATCGACCGTGATCGTCCCCGACGGCGCGTAGGCCGGCAGGGTCGAGAGCGTGTCCGACTGGACGTCGCGACCGCCGACGAAGAAGCTGCCCTGGCCGGCGAGCGTCAGGGGACCGGGGCCCGAGTCGGCGGCAAGAACGGGTGCGCTCATCGCGGTCAGGCCTCCGACCAGCAGGGCTCCGGCAAGCCGGTAGGCGGCCCGTCGCGCGCGGCACGGAGCAGGCAATGGCAGCGTCGGCATGGAACGTCCCGGCCTTAAGCGGCCGGGACGCGTCCGCCCGGATCACCGCCCGGAAAGGCTAGCACGAAGCTCGGCCGTCGCGGGAGATCCGTAGCCGGAAATGAAGGTCGTTCAGGCGGGGATGTCGCGCTCGATCCGGGCTGTCGCCTCGCCGGGCACGTCGAGGGCTTCGGCCAGCATCTTCAAGAACTGGCGTTCCTGGAGCGTATCGGGATCGATCGCGAGCCGGGCCGCCGTGTAGATCCGCGCCGCCGCATCGGGATCATTCACCCGCTCGGCAATCTCGTCGATCTCGGCGGGGCTCTCCAGTTCGCGTTCGAGCCAGGCCCGCCCATCGGAATCGAGGCCGGCCCCGGCCACGGCTGCGTCGAGGCGCTTGCGCTCGGCCGTGTCGACCATGCCGTCCGCGATGGTGGCGGCCACCATCGCCCGCAACATCAGCCGCGCCTCGTCCTCGTCGACCTTGGAGAAGTCCGGGCCGCCCTTTTCCGGCGGCGCGGCCCCGCGCAGGGCCCGGTAGGCGAGCCCACCGATCAGCGCGAGACCGCCCAAAGCCGCGCTGGCGGCGATCCCGCTGCGCCGGGCGCGCACCAACGCGTCGACGACCTGTCTGCTATCCGCCATGTCCATCCTCCCGGGTTCATTCCGAATCGGATCGGAAACCCCCGGGAGGCGGCCAAGTTCAGGCGCAAGTTTCAGGCGTCGGCTTCGTCGTCCTCGTCCGCCTCGTCGATATCGACCAGGAAGACGATGTCGGCCTCGTCCTCGTCCTCCTCCTCGGCGGTGTCGCCGCCGGCATGGTGCTTGTCGTCGGTGAATTCGCCCTCGCCGTCATCCTCGGCGAGCGCGTCCTCGAAGATCTCGATCTCGTCCTCGGTAGCGGCCCGGATCTTGAGGGGCGAGGTGCCGTTCCAGAGCGGCTTGCCCTCGCTCGTCATCGTCCGGATGTCTTCCTTGAAGCCTTCGCAGGTGAAGAGGTCCTTGGCGGACGCCTCGTCGCTGTTGATCACCGCTACGGCGGTGCCCTCGATCTCGAGCGTGAACATGGCCGGCATCCTTCTCGTAACCGTCCTTGGGCGCGCCCGGTCAGCGGGATCGCGCACGGGTGCGACGCACCGCCCCGGGGAGAAACGCTTCAGGCTTTCCCCGGCGACCATGAGCGCCGCGCGCGGATGCTGTAGGGGTGAACCGGACGCCCGCCAAGCCCGTCTCCGCCACGCCGCCGCGAAAGCCGTGGCGCGAATCCTGCCGGGCGGCCGGGATCGTGAAACCGCACGGGAAGAAGGATCACCGCGGATGCGGATCAGGCTCGGCTGCGAGATGCGCTACGCCTTCCCCTATCCGGTGCCGATGGTGGTGATGCTGAACGTGCATCCCACCCGGGCGGACGCGCTGGAGGCCCCCGACACGCTGCGCACCGATCCGCCGGTGCCGGTGGATCTCTACCGGGACGGCTTCGGCAATCTCTGCGGCCGGCTGACCGCGCCGGCGGGGGGCTTCACCATCGGGACCGACGCGGTGATCGCCGACGCGGGAGACCCGGACCCGGTGCATCCGGACGCCGAGCAGCATCCGATCGAGGCGCTCCCGGCGGAGACGATCGTGTTCCTGCTGCCGAGCCGCTACTGCGAATCGGACCTGCTCGCCGACGAGGCCTGGCGCCTGTTCGGCCATATCGAGCCGGGCTGGGGCCGGGTGCAGGCGGTCTGCGACTTCGTGCACGACCACATCGCGTTCGGCTACGAGTTCGCCCACGGCGACCGCACCGCCCAGGACGCCTATGCCGGCGGGCGCGGGGTCTGCCGGGACTTCACACATCTGGCCGTGGCCTTCTGCCGCGCCCTCAACGTGCCGACCCGCTACTGCACCGGCTATGTCAGCTTCATCGGCGAGCCCGAGCCGCACCCGGCCGGCGATTTCGCCGCCTGGATGGAGGTCTATCTCGGGGGGGGCTGGCACGTCTTCGACCCACGCAACAACAGCCCGCGGATCGGCCGGGTGATGGTCGCCTACGGCCGCGACGCCGCGGACGTCCCACTAACCCACACGTTCGGCCCCAATCCCCTCGTCGGCTTCCGCGTCTGGGCCGACCGGATCGACCACCTCGACGCCGCCGGCGACACGCCGGTCCTGCCGGAGGAACCCCTGCCGCCGCAGAGCATGGCGACCCGGACGGGCTGAGCGCCGAGTCCGACGCTCACACCCCGGCGCCGCGGGCGATGGCGCGCTTGACCACGCCCTGAACCTCCGGGTTCGAGAGGAACAGGTCGTGGTTGATCAGGCCGCCGCCGTAATCGGAGGCGTCGGCGACGCGCACGCCCAAGGCCTCGAGCTTGGCGCGGTCGGCTGCGCCGGCTCGGACGCCGCCGGCCAGCGCGGCAGAGAGTTCGAGCGCACGGTCGTTGGTCGACGAGATCACGGTGATCTTCGACACGTCGGGCCCGAGCCGGGCGACGCCGTTCGAGAACAGGTCGAAATCGATGTCGGGGGCGGCCAGCACCACCGCGCCGATGCGCGACATCGCCGCCTCGCCGGCCTCGGCGCGCAGCATCCGGATGGTCTCGAGGGTGAGCAGCGTGCCCATCGAATGCGCGACGATGTTGATGCGCCCGCCGCTCGGCGAGGCGGCAAGCGCCTTCAGCAGGTCCTCGAAGGCGTCGCGCGACCAGAGCGCGCTCTCGCGGTCGTAATTGTAGTCGAGGGTGGCGGCGGCCGACGGCCAGGTGAACAGGCCCGAGACGCCCCGGAACCGGATCCCGTCCGACAGGCGGGCCGCGCTGACGGCGGCGGATTCGAACGATTCCCGGTAGCCGTGGACGTAGATCAGCACGTCGCGGCCGAGCGCCGCCTGCGCGAAGGCTTCCGCGGCCGCCGGCCCGGTCTCGGTCTTGGGCACGGCCCCGATAGTCCAGTCGCCGGTGATCACCGCCGAGACCTTGCCGAGCAGGGAGCGGTCGGGCGGCGACAGGCGCACCTCCGCGAAGCTCAAGCCGCGCCCGCGCTCGGAATTGAAATATGGCGGCCGGGGTGGCGTGCCGACCGGCTTGCGCGTGGTGGCCACCAGCAGCACCGGCATGACGTCCAAGGCCGATTGCTTCTCGGGCAGGCTCCCGGACGCGCCGAGATCGTCGGTGACGCAGGCGCCGAGGGACGGGGCGAGCCCCGCCGCACCCGCGAGGGCGCCGATCCGGAGGAGTGCGCGGCGTGAGACGGTGTGGCTCGACATGATCCGGGTGCGTTCGGGCGGGGTGCCAACCGTCGCGCAGGATCGTGACCATGGCGGGGCACGATCACCCCCCGGTGCTGTGGAGTACGGGTAATCAGCGCTTCGTGGTGCGGCGGACACAGGCGGAGCACCGGGCCAGCTCCGTGCCGGCGATATCCTCTCGACGGCGGCGCCGAGCGTCGCCATGAAGGGTTCATGACGCCGTCCATCGACATCGAGAGCCTGCGCGAGCGCCTGCTGCGCGGCGACCGCGCCGCCCTGGCCCGGGCGATCACCCTGGCGGAGTCGAAACGGCCCGACCACCGGGCGCTCGCCGCCGCGCTGATCGATTCGGTCCTGCCGGAGACCGGCAAGGCGATCCGGGTCGGCATCACCGGCGTGCCCGGCGTCGGTAAGTCCACGACGATCGACGCCCTCGGGTCGAACCTGACGGAGGCCGGCCACAAGGTCGCGGTGCTGGCGGTGGACCCGTCCTCGTCGCGCACCGGCGGCTCGATCCTCGGCGACAAGACCCGGATGGCCCGGCTCGCCCACGATCCAAAGGCGTTCATCCGCCCCTCCCCGTCCTCGGGCACGCTCGGCGGCGTCGCCGCCAAGACCCGCGAGACCATGCTGCTCTGCGAGGCGGCGGGGTTCGACGTGATCCTGGTCGAGACGGTCGGCGTCGGGCAATCGGAGACCGCGGTCGCCGACCTCACCGACTTCTTCCTCGTGCTGATGCTGCCGGGGGCGGGCGACGAGCTTCAGGGCATCAAGAAGGGCATCCTGGAACTCGCCGACATGATCGCGGTCAACAAGGCCGATGCCGGCGAGGCCGAGCAGCGGGCCAACGCCGCCGCCTCGGAATACCGCGCCGCCCTGCACATCCTCACCCCCGCCTCGGCGACCTGGACGCCGCCGGTGGTGACGATCTCGGGTTTCCACAACCTGCGCCTGGACGCGCTCTGGGCGAAGATCGTCGATCACCGGGAGAAGCTCACCGCCACCGGAGAGATCCAGGCGAAGCGCCGGACCCAGGATGTGAAATGGATGTGGGCTCTCGTCCACGAGCGCCTTCACCAGCGCCTCGTCGGCTCGCCGGAGGTCCGGCGCAGCACCGCGGAGGCCGAGGCCGGCGTTGCCCGGGGCGAGACCTCGCCGGCCGCGGGCGCGGCCGCGATCGCCGAGCTGATCGGCCTCTGAGGCACGCCGGCCCCGTTCTTCGATAAGGGGCGGCCGTTTACCCTGATCGACACCAGGCCGACCGAGACGCAGAAAATCGCCGGGGCGCGGTGCGCAAACCCAGTCTCGCGCGTTCGGTGCACGACGAGGAATCCTGCGGCACCTCCTCTCGTACCGGTGCCGCGGTCACGTCGAGGAGAGTGTTATGGTGGATACGGATCGGATCGTCGGCGGCGCCAAGGAAGCCCTCGGCAAGGTTCAGGGCACGGCCGGCGACTTCGTGGGCTCGAACCGGGACTCGGTGGAAGGCCGGGTTCGCGATGTCCAGGGCCAGGCCCAGAACGCCTACGGGCAGGTCAAGGACAAGGCCCGGGACATCGCCGACAAGGCGAGCGACTATGCTGGCGACGCCTATGGCCGGGCCGGCGATGTCGCAGGCGACGCTTACGAGCGGGGCGGCTCCTACCTGCGCGAAGGCCGCGCCGCGGTCGGCGCCCGGGTCGAGGAGAACCCGCTGGTCGCACTGCTGATCGCCGGCGCGGTCGGCTACGGCATCGCCCTGCTGTTCCACGGGCGCCGCTGATCCGAAGCGGCCTCGCCGTCTTGTCGGCGAGGCCGCCCCCTACGGTCTTACTGCGCGGTCCAGCCGCCATCCATGCTGATATTGGCGCCCGTGATCTGGCTCGCGGCATCCGAGCACAGGAACACCGCCAGCGCCGCCACCTGATCGACCGTGACGAATTCCTTGGTCGGCTGCGCCTTCAGCATCACCTCCTCGATCACCTGCTCCTTGGTCAGGCCCCGGGCCTTCATGGTGTCGGGAATCTGCGCCTCCACCAGCGGCGTCCAGACATAACCCGGCGAGATGCAGTTCACCGTGATCCTGTGCGGCGCGAGCTCCAGGGCCGCCGCCTTGCTCAGCCCGCTGATCCCGTGCTTGGCCGCCACGTAGGCGGACTTGAACGGCGAGGCGACCAGCGAGTGCGCCGAGGCGGTGTTGATGATCCGCCCCCAGCCCCGGGCCTTCATGCCGGGGATCGCGGCGTGCATCGCGTGGAACGCCGAGGACAGGTTGATCGCGATGATCTGCTCCCACTTCTCCGGCGGGAACTCCTCGATCGGCGCGACGAACTGGATGCCGGCATTGTTGACCAGCACGTCGACGGCGCCGAACGCGGCCTCCGCCTCCCGCACCATCTCGGCGACCGCCTCGGGCTTGCTCATGTCTGCCGCCGAGTAACGCGCCGCCACACCGTATTCGCGCTCGATCCCGGCGCGGGTCTCCTCGATGGCCTGCGCGTCTCCGAAGCCGTTGATCACCACGTTGGCCCCCTGCGCCGCGAGGGCGCGGGCGATGGCGAGGCCGATGCCGCTGGTGGATCCGGTGACGAGGGCGGTCTTCGACGTAAGGGTCATGGAACCTCCTGAGCAGCGTCCGAACGGTGTTTCCGGCGGTCGAACCGAAACGACGCGCCAAGATGCGCGCGTTCGGGATCGTCACGACGGTCCTGCCTCAAGGCTCGCGCGAAATCGACCCTCCCGGAGCGCCCGCCGCCGAAGCCGGTATCGGTTCGGCCGCGCCGTCACGCGCTTCGACCGCATTGCCCGGGAGCTGCGCCGGGAAGGCGAGCTCCACCCGCAATCCGGGCCCGTTGTCGGAGAGCCGCAGCGTCCCCCGATGCAGCCGCACCACCGCGTTGACTAGGCTGAGTCCGAGCCCGAAGCCCGGCCGCGAGCGCGCATCCTCCAGCCGGACGAAGCGGCCGAGCACCCGGGCACGCTCGGCCTCTGGGATGCCCGGCCCGTGATCGGCCACGATGAGCCGAACCGCGTCACCCACGCGCTCGGCCTCCACGCTGACCCGGGCCTGCGCCCCGTCGGCCCCGTATTTCAGGGCGTTGTCGATCAGGTTGGCGAACGCCTGGCCGATCAATTCGCGGTTGCCGGCAATGATCAGGCCGTCCTCGGCCTTCACGTCGAGGACCAGGCCCTGATCCTCGGCCACAGCCTCGTAGAGTTCTCCGACCCCCCGCACCGCCGCGCCGAGATCCACCGGCGCCAGGATCTCGCGGGCGCTGCCGGCCTCGAGCCGCGCGATCATCAGCAGCGCGTTGAACACCCGGATCAGCCCGTCACTCTCCTCGATCACCGCCTCCAGGGCGGCGCGCAACTCATCGGGGGACGCGGCCGTGCGCAGGGCCTCGTCGGCGCGGTTGCGCAGGCGCGTCAGCGGCGTCTTGAGGTCGTGGGCGATGTTGTCGGAGACCTCGCGCATCCCGCGCATCAATTCGCCGATCCGCTCCAACATCAGGTTGAGGCTCGCGGCGAGACGGTCCAGCTCGTCGCCATTGCCGGCGACGTAGAGCCGCCCGTCGAGATCCCCGGCCATGATCGCCCGGGTCGTCTGGGTCATGGCGTCGACCCGGCGGAGGACCCGGCTCGCGGCCAGCCAGCCGCCGATCACGCCGAGCAGCACCACCGCGGCCAGCGAGGTGCCGAAGGCCCGGCCGATCACGGCGCGCAAGCGGTCGCGTTCCTCAGTGTCGCGGCCGACGAGCAGCCGAAACCCGCCCGGCAGCGTGAACACGCGCACGATCGCCCGATGGGGCTCGACATCCGAATCACCCCGGCCGTAGCGCGTCTCGCTCTGGCCCGGATTGGCCAGCACCGCGGCGGGGACGTAGCCGACATTGCCGACGACATGCTCGCCGCTCGCCGTGGTCACCAGATACAGGGAGGCGCCCGGTTCCCGGGATCGGCGCTCGACCACGGTGATGAGCCGGCGCAGGCCCCCGGCATTGTACTGCTCGGACAGACCGTTGATCTCGGCATCGATGGTCGAGACGATCTGGTCGTCCAGGACCGCCCGGGCGTTCCAGGCGACATAGCCGAGCGCCAGGAAAGCGCAGAGCGCGAAGATCGCCAGATAGGCGAGCGACAGCTTGAACGCGGTGGTGCGGAACAGTTTCTGGATGCGCGCCCCGACGGTCTCGCGGGGGATCGGCTCGACCGTGAGGCCCGCGCTCACCCGGTGGCGCCCTCGTCGAAGCGCAGCACATAGCCGGCGCCCCGGACCGTGTGGATGATCGGCGAAGCGAATCCCTTGTCGAGCTTGCCGCGCAGGCGTGAGACGTGAACGTCGATGACGTTGGTCTGGGGATCGAAGTGATAGTCCCAGACATGCTCGAGCAGCATCGTCCGGGTCACCACCTGGCCGGCATGGCGCATCAGATATTCCAGCAGGCGGAATTCGCGCGGCTGCAGCAGGATCTCCCGGCCGGCCCGGGTCACCCGATGCGACAGGCGGTCGAGTTCGAGATCGCCGACCCGGTAGCGGGTCTCCTCCGCGGCCCCCGAGCCGACTTGCCGCCGGGCCAGCGCCTCGGTGCGGGCGAGCAGCTCGGAGAAGGCGTAGGGCTTCGGGAGGTAATCGTCGCCGCCGGCGCGCAGCCCCTTCACCCGGTCGTCGACCTGGCCGAGCGCCGACAGGATCAGCACCGGCGTGGTGACATGCTGCTCGCGCAGGGAGCGGATCAGCGACAGGCCGTCGAGCTTCGGCAGCATCCGGTCGACGATCAGGACATCGTAGGCGCCCTCCCGGGCGAGCGCGTAGCCGTCGAGCCCGTCATGGGCGCTGTCGGCGACATGCCCGGTCTCCCGGAACGCCTTGACCAGATAGGCCGCCGCCTCCCGGTCGTCCTCGATGATCAGAAGTCGCATGGACCCAGTCCATAGCGCGGCCGGGGAACCGGGGGAACGTCGCTCTGTCACGGGATTCATACTGGCCCCCCTCCCCTCTCGGCCGGACTGAGCGGGCCGGGACCGTTGGGGCGGGTCTCGGCCCGCTCCGAAGCCGAAGACCTCGGAGGGGACGAGGTCGAATGACGGCTCCGGCCGCGGGCGGCGAAAAGACCCTGGCAGCGTCGCAATTACCGGATGATCGCGGCCGGATGACTTCGCGGTAAGGATACACACAGGCTGAAAGCACGCGGAAAACGCGAACAGGCCGCCCCGGTGAGGGCGGCCTGTTCGCGTTCGCTGATCGTGATCGAGGGAATGGTGTGATTGCGTTGTGCGGGTCTGGCGGCGACCGACTCTCCCGTGCCTTGAGACACAGTACCATGGGCGCTGGCGTGTTTAACGGCCGAGTTCGAGATGGGATCGGGTTCTGGGCACGCCGCTCAAGCCACCAGACCGGCGCAACGCAATTCTTTTGGCACTTGGCGGCGCAGGGTGCTGCGACGTCAGGTGTTTTGTT
>NZ_LHCD01000054.1:0-23070 GCF_001262595.1 Methylobacterium sp. ARG-1 | reverse complement strand
TCGTTCCCCGCCACAGGCACCGCGTCCCGTGGAGCTGCTGGCCTTCCCGGCGGTGCAACTCCTCGACGTGGCCGGGCCGCTTCAGGTCTTCGCCACGGCGAACGACCTGAGCGGCGGGGCGGCGCCCTACGCGCCGCGGGTGATCGCAGCCGGCGACGGGGCGCTCACCGCCTCGGCCGGGCTGCGGCTGGTGGCCGATCCGTTGCCGGGTCGCGACGCGCCGGTGGACACCCTGATCGTCGCGGGCGGTCCCGGCGTCACGGCGGCCTGCGCCGACCCGGCGCTGGTGGGCTGGGCGCGGAACCGGGCCGGGCGGGCGCGCCGGGTCGCCTCGGTCTGCACCGGTGCCTTCCTGCTCGGGGCCGCCGGGCTCCTCGACGGGCGGCGGGCCGTGACCCATTGGAAGCATTGCGGCGCGCTGGCCCGGCGCTACCCGCTGGCCCGGGTCGAGCCCGACCCGATCTTCGTACAGGACGGCCCGGTCTGGACCTCCGCGGGCGTCACCGCGGGGATCGACCTAGCGCTCGCTTTGGTCGAGGCCGATCTGGGCCGCGACCTCGCCTTGGCGGTGGCGCGCCACCTCGTGATGTTCCTGAAGCGCCCCGGCGGGCAGGCGCAGTTCAGCGCGGCCTTGGCCCTGCAGGCCGCGGAGGACCGCTTCGGGGCGCTCCACGCCTTCATCGCCGAGAACCTGGCGGGCGATCTGTCGCTCCCGGTCCTGGCGGAGGCCGCCGGGATGAGCGAACGCAGCCTCAGCCGGCACTACCGGGACGCGACCGGACTGACCCCGGCCAAGGCCGTGGAGCGCCTGCGGATCGAGGCGGCGCGGCGGGCGCTGGCCGAGACCGCGCAGCCGGTAAAACGCATCGCCCGGACCTGCGGCTTCGGCTCCGAGGAGACCCTGCGGCGCAGTTTCCTGCGGCACGTCGCGGCGACGCCGCAGGATTATCGGGCGCGGTTCGGGGGGTGAGGGGCGTCACACCGGATCGCCGGACGGGAGGGCAGCCCAGACAGTCTCGCGCACACCGTCGAGATCCTGGTGGATGTCGGCATTCAGGATGCGCAGCAGGGCAAAACCGCAGGCCTCGATAATCCGTGCGCGCCGCGTCGTAGAGACGCTCTCGCCCGGTCGAATGCGTTGCGCCATCGACTTCCGCCACGAGCCTCGCCTCGAACAGGCGAAATCGACGATGAAACGGTCGATCGGATACTGGCGGCGGAACTTCCAGCCGTTGAGCGCACGGTTCCGCAGGACGCGCCAGAGCTTGGCCTCGGCGGTGGTCTGGTTCCGGCGGAGATGGCGGGCACGCGGGATCGACTTGCTCACCGGGTCGTCTCAACGGCACGGCACCGAATCGACCGGATGATACCGCGCTCTCACGCGTGCGGGTGCTCTCGCCTCCATAGGCGGATTGGAGGCGCATTCATGTCTGAAAACCGCGAGGCGCCCCCTCTCCCGTGCGGGAGAGGGTTGGGGTGAGGGACCTGTCCTATCCGGAAAGACCTGTCCCCTCACCCTGTCCCTCTCCCGCACGGGAGAGGGGACCCGCGCCTCCTTCTGAACGAGTATCGCCGGGCCGTGTCGGCCTTGGATTCCGGATGGCGCGCATCGCCCCCCGCGCGCTACCCCAGCTGATACACCGCCGCCAGATCCGGATCCTTCGCGGCGACCAGCTTGGCCAGGTCCACGATGACCTTGGCCTGCTTCCAGGTGGCGTCATCCTGCATCTTGCCGTCGAGCATCACCGCGCCGGTGCCGTCGGGCATCGCGGCGACGATGCGGGCCGCGAAAGCGACCTCGGCCGGGTCGGGGGCGAAGACCCGCTTGGCGATCGCCACCTGGCTCGGATGCAGCGTCCAGGCGCCGGCGCAGCCCATCAGGAAGGCGTTGCGGAACTGCGCCTCGCAGGCATCGCCGTCGGAGAAGTCGCCGAACGGGCCGTAGAACGCCTTGAGGCCGTTGGCCATGCAGGCATCGACCATCTTGGCGATCGTGTAGTGCCAGAGATCCTGCTGGGCGCTCGCCCGGGGCGCGTCGCCCGCCGGGTCAGCGATCACCCGGTAATCCGGGTGGCCGCCGCCGACCCGGGTGGTCTTCATGCCGCGCGAGGCCGCCAGATCCGCCGGGCCGAGGCTCATGCCGTGCATCCGCGGCGAGGCCGACGCGATGGCGTCGACATTGGCCACGCCCTCGGCCGTCTCGAGGATCGCGTGGATCAGGATCGGCTTGGTCACCCCGTGGCGCGCCTCGAGCTGGGCCAGCAGCTGGTCGACATAGTGGATGTCCCAGGGCCCCTCGACCTTGGGCACCATCACGACGTCGAGCTTGTTGCCGACCTCGGCCACGATCGTGAACAGGTCGTCCAAGATCCACGGGGAGTTGAGGGCGTTGATCCGGGTCCAGAGGCCGGTGCCGGTGGCGGCGAAGTCGGTCGCCTGGGCTAGGGCGACGAAGCCCTTGCGGGCCGCCTCCTTCTGGTCGGCCGGGACCGCGTCCTCCAGGTTGCCCAGCACCACATCGACGGTGCCGGCGAGCTCGGGCACCCGGGCGCGGACCTTGTCGTTGTGGGGCGGGACGAAGTGGATCATCCGCTCCAGCCGCACCGGCAGCTCGCGAAACGGGGCCGGCGCGCCGGTGGCGAGGGGCTGGAAGAAGCGGCGGGGCAGTTTCATCGGGTGCCTCTTGTCAGGGCTGGCGTCTGGCCCCGTTAAGGCAGGCTTGGGCGGGCGCGTAAAGGCGCGGGCCGTGCGGGCAGCCTCGGACTTTCGGGGCAGCCCCGCCTCATCCGAACTCCACACGATCCTTTCGGGGCGGCGGCGTTCAGCTTCGCTCGAGCGCCGCGCGGACTTGCCGATACGCGCTCCGCTCTATCCGGCGAACCTCAGATCAGCCCCGCCGGCCCGGGCGATCGACCATCCCGACGCGGCTGCCGAAGAAGTCGCCCCGGCTGCCGGCCACCACCACCAGGCGCCGGACCTCGCCCCGCAGGAACGCCTGCAGGAAGCGGTTATAGTCGCGGAACGAGACGCAGCCGTTCGAGGCGCCGGGCTGGCGCAGCATGTAGGTGTGGGCAAGCAGGCCGTCGCGGCCGTGGATCGCGCGGCTGCCGCCCACCGGGTTGAGGCGGATCGCCCTTACCCCGTGGAACAGGCGCTCGCGCTCGGTCAGGTCGTAGGTACCGGGGGGCGTCGAGCCGCGCATGCGCAGGTGGACGTAGCGCGGGTCGTCCATGGCCTCGCCGAGGCCGGAATGGGCCTCCAGCACCTCGCCGGAGGGCAGGGTCACGGTGCGGGCGGTGATGTCGTAGACGGCGGTACCGGCCACGGATTCCGGGGCCGCGCTGATCCGGGTGCGCGGCGCCTCCTGGGGCAGGGCGTCCGGGCTGGCATAGGCCAGCGCTTGGCGCGACTCGGCACGGGGCGCGGCGGCGCCGACGCCGAACAGCTTCTCGAGGAAGGACGGCTCCTCCGCCATGGCGGCGCGGAACACGTCGCGGGTGCGGGGCAGGGCGCGGGCCGCCACCCGGGGCGCCGGGGCTACGGCCGGGCGCCGCAATTCGGAGGGCCGGGCGACCGGCAGCGGGACGAGGCTCGGCGCGAGGGCCGCGGGCGTCGGCTCCGCGGCGGCGACCCGGACCGGCGCGGCCGCCCTGGGCGGCACGGCGGCCTGCGCGAGCGGGGCCTGCATGGCGGGAGCTTGGACGATGGGGGCCTGCACGACGGGGGCCGGGGCGGGCTCGACCGATGCCATCCGGGCCTGGACCACCTTCCGGGCGACCCGCCGGGCGATCTCCTGGACGGCCGGGGACGGCTCGGCCATCGCGACCTGGAAGGATGCGGTCGGGGGCGGCGCCCCGAAGGCCGTGGCGGCGCCGGAGCCGAGCGCCGGGCTCGGATCGAGCATCCAGGCGATGCTCGGCCGCGGCGCGGGCCGGGATTCGGGGGCGGGCTGCGCCTCGGCCACCGGGGCTGGCGGGTTCCAGCTGATCGGCAGCCCGTGCGGCAGGGTCAGCACGGTCCAGCCGGCCATGGACAGGGCGGCCAGCGAGATCAGCGCCGTCAGCCGGGCGCGGCGGCGGGCCCGCCGCATGGCGCTCGGGTAGGGGGCCCGGGTCGGCGGCGCGTCGGGCGCCTCGTAGGCCAGGCGCGGATAGGGCGCCGGGGCAAAAGCCGGCATCGGGGCCGCGTCGCGGTACGCGGGTCGGGAATACGCAACCTGGGCCATGCGGGAACTCGCGTACGCGCTTCCCCACCCGGCAGCCGTCGCCGTTCGCCCGCGGAGGCTTTTTCCGCGCACGTGGCCTGGGTTGCCCGTCTGGGGAGGACATCAACCGTCCAGCCCATTAGGCATCCCCATGGTTAATCTTGGCTAAAGACCGACGCGGCGCGGCGGGCCGGCCTGGAACACCCGTCGACGCCGCCGGGAACTCCAGAACAACCGCTCGAACACCCGTCGGCGGCCTGCGAAGACTGAGCAGGACCGGCGCGCTCACGCGGCCGGCGCCTCCATGGGCCCGTGCCGCCGGGCGACCAGGAGGCAGAGCAGGGCCACCGGCACGCCGATCAGGGCGGTGCCGACGAAGAACCACGTGAACCCGGTCTGCTCGATGACGAAGCCCGAGAGCCCGGCGAGCAGGCTGCCCGGCAAGGCGCAGAGCGAGGTCAGCAGGGCGTATTGGCTGGCCGCGTGCTCGGTGGCCGCGAGGCGGGACATGTAAGTGATCAGCACGATCGACGCGAAGGCGTAGGCGAAGCCGTCGATCCCGACGGTCGCCGCGAAGGTCCAGAACGCCGCCCCGCCATGGCCGCCGTGCCAGGCGAGATAGGCGAGCGCCAGATGCGAGGCCGAGGCCGCCACGGTGCCGATCAGGAGGCTCGCCATCATGCCGATCCGCGGGATGATGGCGCTGGCGAGAAAGGTGCCGCCGAGCGCGATCCAGAAGCCAAACAGCTTGGTCACCGTGGCGATGTCGGTGTTGGTGTAGCCGAGCGTCTTGAACAGCGGGATCGCCATGGCGTTCGACACGTAGCCGGGCATCCGGAAGCCCGCGACCAGCGCCAGAACCGGCACGGCCAGCGGCCCGAGCCGGGCCAGAAGGTCGCGGATCGGCGCCCAGACGGTCTCGACGAAGCCGCCGGTGGCGGGCGTCTCGGGGGCGGGGGGCTCGGGCGCGAGGAGCGCCGCGATGGTGCCGGGGGCCATCAGCGCGGCCATGCACAGGTAGGCGGCGCGCCAGCCATAGGCGTCCGACAGGTAGAGGGCGCCCGCCCCGGCCGCGAGGTTGCCGATCCGGTAGCCGATCTCCGACCAGGACGACATCAGCGCCTGCCGCTCGGGCGGCGCGGCGGTGATGCGCCAGCCGTCGATCACCACGTCCTGGGTCGCCCCCGCCACCCCGAGCGCCAGCGAGAACGCCACCGTCCAGGCGAGCCAATGCGCTGGGTCGCCGAAGGCCACCCCGGCCAGCGCCAGCGCCACCAGGATCTGCGCGGCGACGATCCAGCCGCGGCGGCGCCCGAGCCAACGGCCGATGAGCGGCGCGTCGTGGCGGTCGAGGAACGGCGCCCAGAGGAACTTGAGCTTGTAGGCGATGGTCAGCTCGCTCATCAGCCCGATCGTCGCCAGCGGCACCTTGGCCTGGACCAGCCAGGCCGATTGCGTCGCGTAGACGAGCAGGAACGGGATGCCCTGCGCAAAGCCGAGCCCGAGCACCGCGGCGACGCGCCGGTCGGTGAACAAGGGCGTGAGGAAGGCGTTTTTTTCGGATCTTTCCGAGTCTGACGCGCCGGTGGCCTGCGCTGGGTTTGCCATCCACGCGTCTCCTGAGCTGCTGGAGGAAGGAACAGAGATCGGCCGCGTGTGCAACGGTCGCGCCCCGCGATCCCCTTTACGACAGAGCGCGTGCGACGCTGTATGATCGGCTCAATGAGAGGATGGCGACGGAGGTCGACATGGACGCCCCCACACTCCTCACGGCCACCGAGGTCCAAGGACAGGCCACGTATGGCATGGCGAACCTGCGCTCGAAGACCACCGGGTTACCGTTCGTCGTGTTCATCTCGCAGAAGGCCGGCGCTCGGCACGACGCACGCGTGAAAGTGTCGGACGGACCGCGCGTCCACCAGCCCGATCAGATGGGATCGTATCAAGTGCGGCCCTTCCGGCATACGGACGGCCCTCGCCTCGATCCCGCCGACGAGGCCCGCTTGCAGGCCTGGGCGGACCTGAATCGCGACGTGCTCATCAGCTACTGGAACGGGCAAATCGAGTTCACTGAAGACGCGATCGAGTTGCTTAAGCCGGTGTAAGCACGCCCTGGCGCTCACGATTCGGCTGAGCTTTCGACGGTTCTTTACGCCGCCTTCTTCCCCCGCTCGGCGATCTTCACCAGACTGCGCAGCACCTCGGTGGCGGTCTTGAGCCGGGCCGGGATCGTGGTCAGCTCGCGCACGAACACGACGCTCATGTCGGGCCGCACCTTGGCGAAGGAGGCCTGCTCGGCGACGTACGCCACCAGCCCCTGCGGGTTGGCGTAGGACTTGTCGCGGAAGTGGACGACCACGCCCTTCGGGCCTGCCTCGACCTTCTCGACATTGGCCTTGAGGCACAGGATCTTGATCGTACCGATCTTGAGGAGCTGCTCCACCTCCGGCGGCAGCGGCCCGAACCGGTCGATCATCTCGGCCCCGAAGCTCTCCATCTCGGCATCGTCCTGGAGGGTGGCGAGCCGCCGGTAGAGGGCGAGCCGCGCGCCGAGATCCTCCACGTAGGTCTCCGGGATGGTCACGGGGGCGCCGAGCGCGATGGTCGGCGACCACGCCTCCTCGGGCACGTCCTCGATGCCGGCCTTGAGCGCCGTGACCGCGTCCTCCAGCATCTGCTGGTAGAGCTCGTAGCCGACCTCCTTGATGTGGCCGGACTGGGCGTCGCCCAGAAGGTTGCCGGCGCCGCGGATGTCGAGGTCGTGGCTGGCGAGCTGGAAGCCCGCGCCCAATGTGTCGAGGCTCTGCAGCACCTTGAGCCGCTGCTCGGCCTGGGTGGTGAGCTGGCGGTTGGCCGGGGTCGTGAACAGCGCGTAGGCGCGCGCCTTCGAGCGGCCGACCCGGCCGCGCAGCTGGTAGAGCTGGGCCAGGCCGAACATGTCGGCCCGGTGCACGATCAGCGTGTTGGCGGTGGGGATGTCGAGGCCCGATTCCACGATGGTGGTCGAGAGCAGCACGTCGAACTTGCCCTCGTAGAAGGCGGTCATCACGTCCTCGAGCTGGCCCGCCGCCATCTGGCCGTGGGCGATCGCGACCTTGATCTCCGGCATCTCGGCGTCGAGGAATTTCTTCACCTCCGCCAGGTCCTCGATGCGCGGCACGACGTAGAAGGATTGGCCGCCGCGGTAGCGCTCGCGCAGCAGCGCCTCCCGTATGGTCAGCGGGTCGAACGGCGTCACGAAGGTGCGCACCACCAGCCGGTCCACCGGGGGCGTGGCGATGATCGAGAGCTCGCGCACGCCGGTCATGGCGAGCTGGAGCGTGCGCGGGATCGGGGTCGCCGAGAGGGTCAAGACGTGGACATCCGCTTGGAGCGCCTTCAGCCGCTCCTTGTGGGCGACGCCGAAATGCTGCTCCTCGTCGACGATGATCAGGCCGAGATCCTTGAACGCGATGTTCTTGGCGAGCAGCGCGTGGGTGCCGACCACGATGTCGACGGTGCCGTCGGCGAGCCCGGCCCGGGCCTGCTTCATGTCGGCGGCCGAGACGAACCGGGAGAGCTGGGCGACCTGGACCGGCAGGCCCTTGAAGCGCTCCGCGAAGGTGCGGAAATGCTGGCGGGCGAGCAGGGTGGTCGGCACGATCACCGCCACCTGCTTGCCGGCGATCGCCGCCGCGAAGGCGGCGCGCAGAGCCACCTCGGTCTTGCCGAAGCCGACATCGCCGCAGACCAGCCGGTCCATCGGCCGGCCGGCATTGAGGTCGTCCAGCACCGCGTCGATGGCGTTGGCTTGGTCCTCGGTCTCCTCGAACGGGAAGCGGGCGGCGAACTCGCCGTAGAGCCCCTCGGGCGCCTTGAGCACCGGCGCCTTCCGGACGAAGCGCTGGGCCGCGACCTTGATCAGCTCGCCCGCCATCTCGAGGATGCGGCGCTTCATCTTGGCCTTGCGGGCCTGCCAGGCGCCGCCGCCGAGCCGGTCGAGGGCGACCTCGGAATCCTCCGAGCCGTAGCGGGTCAGGAGCTCGATATTCTCCACCGGCAGCAGCAGCAGGCCGCCGGTGTAGCTCAGCTCCAGGCAATCGTGCGGGGCGCCGGCGGCATGGATCGTCTTCAGGCCGGAGAACCGGCCGATGCCGTGATCGGCATGGACCACGAGGTCGCCGGGCTGGAGCGCCTGCACCTCCAGGATCACGTCCTGGGGCCGCTTGGCCTTGCGCTTCTGGCGCACCAGCCGGTCGCCCAGGATGTCGCCCTCGGAGACGACGGCGAGCTCGCCCACCGTGAAGCCCGCCTCCAGGCCCCAGACCGCCACGGCGGAATCGGCGCCGCGCTTGAGCGCGTAGACGTCCGACAGGCGGGTGATCGCCACGGGCTTCTTCAGGCCGTGGTCGGTGAGCACGCCGCAGAGCCGGTCGCGGGAGCCGTCGGACCAGGATCCCAGGATCACGTGATGCCCGGATCCCTGGAGGTCGCGGATATGGGCCACCGCCGCGTCGAACACGCTGGCGCTCTCGTTGGCGCGCTCCGGGGCGAAGTTGCGCCCGGCCTTGGCGCCGCAATCGATGACGGCACGCTCGGGCGAATCCGGCTGGGCGAAGGGGGTCAGCCGCGCCACGGTGGCGGCGGCGATCCGCTCCTTCAGCTCGTTCGGGGTCAGGTAGAGGGCACGGGGCGGCAGCGGCTTGTAGGGGGCGACGCCGGCCTGCGGCGTTTTCATCGCGCCCTCGCGGGCCTGGTAGTAATCCTGCACGAGGCTGATCCGCTCGGCGGCGGCGTCCTCGACCTGCGGGTCGAACACCAGCGGCACGCCGCCGAGATAGTCGAACAGGGTGTCGAGCCCGTCGTAGAACAGCGGCATCCAGTGCTCGAGGCCGGCATAGCGCCGCCCCTCGCTCACGGTCTCGTAGAGCCGGTCGTCCCGGGTCGCAGCGCCGAAACTCTGGATGTAGCCCTGGCGGAAGCGCCGGATCGTCTCGGTGGTGAGCTGGACCTCGCTCATCGGCATCAGGTCGAGGGAGCGCAGCTGGCCGGTGGTGCGCTGGGTCTCCGGGTCGAAGGCGCGGATCGATTCGAGGGTGTCGCCGAAGAAATCGAGGCGGATCGGCGCCGGCAGGCCCGGGGGCGACAGGTCCAGGATGCCGCCGCGCACCGCGTACTCGCCCGTATCCCGCACCGTCCCCGTGCGCAGAAAACCGTTGGCCTCGACCCAGGCGACCACGTCGTCCATCGCCACGACGTTGCCGATCGCGGCCGAGAACGCCTCCTTGGCAATGTGGCCCCGGGGCGGCACCCGCTGCACCAGGGCGTTGACCGTGGTGCACAGGATGCGCGGGCGGTCCTCGGCGGAGCGGGTCCGGGCGAGGCGGGCGAGCGCGGTCATCCGGGCGGCGGCCGTGGCCGTGGTCGGCGAGACCCGGTCGTAGGGCTGGCAGTCCCAGGCCGGCAGGTTCATCACGTCCATCTCGGGCGCGACGAAGCCGAGCGCCGACTGGAACGCCGCCGAGCGCCCGGAATCGCGCGCCACATGCACCAGCACCGCCGGCGCATCGACGGTGGGCGCCAGGGCCCGGGCGAGATCGGCCACCGCCAGGGCGTCGAACCCCTCCGGGGCGTTCGCCAGGACCGGGCTGTCGCCGCGCTTCAGGGCCTCGAGCACCTGCGCGAGTGCCGAGGACTTCGGCAGCGCGAAGCGCGCGACCTGGGGCTTGGCGGCGGCGGCAGGGGGCTTCGGGGAGGATTTCGGCTGGGGCTTGGCCATCGGGTCTTTCGCGGGGAGTCCCGCCGGGCACAGGGAGGGCTGACGCGGGCCGGCGTTAGCCCATTGAGCCGTCGTGATAAAGCATCCCGGCGGCGGCGTTGGGGTCGCTGACGGTGTCTAATATGGCGGCGGTGCTTCAGCAGGGAACGCGTGTGCCCCCGCGATTCCGGGAAGCGCCCGCCTGCCGGGGCGCGGCACTTTCACCGCGCCGGACGATCGCAGGGGAACCCGCCATACCATCCCAGTGGCGCGTTCCGGCCAGCATTCGCTTGAAGCAACCCGCGTCAGGCTCGCGGTCCTGACGGACGAAGGGATCGAGCGCTGGAGGTTTGAGGCGCTCCCATTCTTGCAGGCCGCGATGGGCTCCCTCTCCCGTCACCTGTAACGCCGTGGCCTGCTCAAAGGCGCGCCCCTGTGTCGGCGGTCGCTCTATGAGAGAGCGTGCAGGCTGCAGCGCTGCGTTGCGGCACCGCAGGCGGGCGGGAAGAGTCGCTGAGCGCCACCCCTACGCGTCGGGTCCGACGATCTCCGCCAGCGCGGCCTCGACCCGGCCGCGGAAGAAGTCGGCGTTGGGCATGCCCTCGGTCATCGCGGCGGCGCGGCCGGTGGCCTGGCGCAGGATCTCGGCACGCAAAGCCGGGTCGCTGCGCTCCATCATCTCCAGCATGATGCGGACCACGAGCTCGGTGGCGATCGAGCGGGCGGGATGGTCGTAGGTCGGCTTGGGTTCGTCCATCGCGGGCTTTCGCTCTCAGGAATGAATCGGCGCGTCGTGCCGGTGGAACGCGCGCACGCGGCGCCAGACGGACGTGTCGTAGTTCGACGGCGTCTCGGCCTCGCCGGTGAGCCACTTGAACAGGTCGCGGTCGGGCACCTCGATCAGCGCCTCGAACTGGTCGAGTTCCGCCTCGGACAGGGTCCCGATCTCGGCATCGGCGAAGCGGCCCATGATCAGGTCCATCTCCCGGATGCCCCGGTGCCAGGACCGGTACAGGAGGCGGCGGCGGCGCGGATCGAGGTCGGCGCTGGTGCGGGTGGTGCCGGACATTGTTTCGCGACTTCCGGTCGGAGGATAGGCGGGACCAAGATAGGCGGCGCGGGGCGCCGGATCCAGGATTCGGGTTTCAGATCGGGTCGCAACCGCAGGGCGAACGGCAAAAAGCAATTGCCTCCGGCGGGTGCTCCGTTATCTCGAGTCCGCGACGTCCCGGCGCAACGGGGCTTGAGCGGAGTACGACGATGCCGAAGGCGATCCGGGTCTACGAGTACGGCGGCCCCGAGGTGATGAAGTTCGAGGACGTGCCCCTGGCCGAGCCCGGCCCCGGGCAGATCCGGGTCCGCCAAGCCGCCATCGGCGTCAACTTCATCGACATCTACTTCCGCACCGGCGCCTACAAGTCGCCGCACATGCCCTACACCCCCGGCAAGGAGGGCGCCGGCACCGTCTCGGCGGTGGGCGAGGGGGTCTCGAACGTCAAGCCCGGCGACCGGGTGGCCTACGGCTCGGTGCCGGATGGCTGCTACGCCGAGGAGGCGGTGATCCCGGCCGCCGCCGCGGTGCCGATCCCCGACGGCGTCGACGAGAAGACCGCCGCCGCGATGATGCTCAAGGGCCTGACCGCCGAGTACCTGCTGCACCGGACCTACGCGGTGAAGCCCGGCGACACGATCCTGTGGCACGCCGCCGCCGGCGGCGTCGGCCTGATCGCCTGCCAATGGGCCAAGCATCTCGGCGCCACGGTGATCGGCACCGCCGGCAGCCCCGAGAAGGCGGAGCTGGCCAAGCAGAACGGCTGCGACCACGTCATCCTCTACCGGGAGGAGGACGTCGCGAAGCGGGTGCGCGAGCTGACCGACGGCAAGGGCGTGCCGGTGGTCTATGACGGCGTCGGCCAGGCGACCCTGATGGGCTCGCTCGACAGCCTCGCGCCGCTCGGCCTGCTGGCGAGCTTCGGCTCGGCCTCCGGGCCGATCACCGGGCTCGACCTCGGCCTGCTCGCCCCGCGCGGCTCGCTTTACGTAACCCGGCCGACGCTGGCGACCTTCTCGTCCAACCGCGCCACCCTGGAGGAGGCGGCCGCCCGCCTGTTCAAGGTGGTCGGCGACGGCGCCGTGAAGATCGCCGTCAACGCGACCTACCCGCTCGCTGAGGCGCAGCAGGTGCACCGGGACCTGGCCGGCCGGGAGACCACCGGCTCGATCGTGATGCTGCCGTGACACCCGGCGCTACCGACCTGCTCCTCGTCATCGACGTGCAGGTCGATTTCCTGCCGGGCGGGGCCCTTCCCGTCCCGGACGGGGACGCGGTGGTCGGGCCGGTCAACGCGCTCCAGCACCGTTTCCGGCACGTGGCGCTGATGCAGGACTGGCATCCGGCCGACCACGTCTCTTTCGCGGACACCCATCCCGGGCGGGCCCCGTTCGAGACGGTGGCGCTGCCCTACGGCCCGCAGGTGCTGTGGCCCCGGCACTGCGTCCAGGGCAGCCCGGGCGCGGGCTTCGCGCCGGGGCTAGCCACCGACCGCGCGAGCCTGGTGGTCCGCAAGGGCCTGGACCCGCGCGTCGACAGCTACTCGGCCTTCCTGGAGGCCGACCGCACCACCCGCACCGGACTGGCCGGCGCGCTCACCGAGCGCGGCATCTCCCGCGTCGTCCTGTGCGGCCTCGCCACCGATTTCTGCGTGCTCTGGAGCGCGCTCGATGCCCGCGCGGCGGGTTTCGACGTCTGGGTGGTGGTGGATGCGGTGCGCGGGATCGACCTCGACGGGTCGGTCGAAGCGGCCTGGACCCGGATGACGGCGGCCGGCGTGCGACGGATCGGCTCGGACGCGATCACCTGAACGCCCCGGGAGGCGAACCGCCGCATGCGCGGTGGGCGACCGCCCGGAGCCCGACGCGTTGGCCCGGCTCCGGAACCCGACAGGAGTCAGGCGATGTCATCCAAGCACCCGAAGACCGAAACCCCGACCGACGCCGACCTCAAGGGCAATCCCGGCATCGGGACGTCCAAGGGCATGAGCGGCGCCGACCCGGAAGACCTGGAGGCGGATTCGACCTTCGAGGGCGACGTCGAGAACGAGACCAAGCCGGACGGCGGCATCGACCCGAACCATCGCCCGCGCAAGAACGCCTGATTTAGGAAGCCCGGGCCTGCTTGGCCCGGGCCGCTTCGCGTCAGCGGGCGCGAGCCGGCACCCTCGGCCGCTGCGGCGCGGTGATCGCATCGGTGGGGGCGGTCCCGTCGCTCAGGAAGCCGTAGCCCGGGCTGCCCGACGAAACGTAGAGCTGCGGAGGGCTCGCGGTGTAGCCCCGCAGGAGGGCGGCATTGGCGGCCCCGAACGACGTGGTGTTGTCGGCGCGGGCGGTGCCCGCCGGCACGCTCAGCAGCAGAGCTGCCGTCAGGGCCAGGGACAAGGGCTTCGACATGGGGCGGATCCTTTGATTCGGGCACGGTTCGGGCGATCCCCGACCGCACGGGATGCCCCCCATCTGTGGTTGCCAAGCCGCAGTCGACGTGTGGCACCGCACACTGGACGCGGCAGAGCGCCATGGTGCGCCTGCGACGGATCGGAGCATCATTCCGAAAGGTGGTGTCCGGCCCTCGGGAAAAAGGATAATGCGACACCGGGAACCCGGCGCATCGTTCCGGTCCCGACGGCCCGGACGCGCGCCTTAGAGCCCCAGCCCGAGTTGCAGCGGCTCCGCCTCCTCCCCGTGCTCAAAGCCCGAGAGCGCGATCCCGATCAGCCGCGCGCTGCGCCGGAGGGGAAACAGGCCGGCAAGCAGGTCCAGGCCGATTCGCTCGAGGGCGGCCCGGTCGGCCACCGGGACGGAGAGCGACTTCGCCCGGGTGACCTGCGCGAAATCCGAGAATTTGAGCTTCAGGGTCACGGTCCGAGCCCGCATCCCCTTGGCATCCGCCCCGGCCCAGACCTTGTCGAACAGCGGCGCGAGCCGCGCCGCCAGGACGTCGAAGGCGGCCGTGTCCTCCGAGAAGGTGGTCTCAGCCCCGATCGACTTACGCACCCGGTGGGCGCGCACTGGCCGCATGTCGAGCCCGCGGGCGACCGCGTGGTAATAGGCCCCGGCCGACCCGAAGGCCTCGCGCAGGCGCTCCAGATCCCAGGCGCGCAGATCGGCTCCGGTCTCGATGCCGAGCCGCTTCATCTTTGCCTCGGTGACCGGCCCGACCCCGTGGAACCGGCCGATCGGCAGGGCGGCGACGAAATCCGGACCCATGGCCGGCGTGATCACGAACAGGG
Source organism: Methylobacterium sp. ARG-1 (assembly GCF_001262595.1). Classification (NCBI taxonomy): domain Bacteria; kingdom Pseudomonadati; phylum Pseudomonadota; class Alphaproteobacteria; order Hyphomicrobiales; family Methylobacteriaceae; genus Methylobacterium; species Methylobacterium sp. ARG-1. Next base: position 8,846 of record NZ_LHCD01000054.1, on the reverse strand, counting down.
CGTCGGGCTTGCGGTAATCGGAGGCGACCTTGGCCAGGAACTTGTTGTACGAGACCCCGGCCGAGGCGACGAGGCCGGTGCGCTCCAGGATCTCGGCCCGGATCGCCTTGGCGACAGCCGTCGCCGTGGGAAGGCCCAGGAGATTCTCGGTGACGTCGAGATAGGCCTCGTCCAGGGCCACGGGCTCGATCACCGGCGTGTGTCGGGCGAACACCGCCCGGATCTCTTCCGAGACCGCCCGGTAGACCTCGAAGCGCGGCTTCACGAACAGCAGGTCCGGGCAGAGCCGCCCGGCGGTGGCCGACGGCATGGCCGAGCGCACGCCGAACCGGCGCGCCTCGTAGCTCGCGGCCATCACCACACCCCGCTCCCGGGAGCCGCCCACGGCGAGCGGCAGCCCGCGCAGGGCGGGATCGTCGCGCTGCTCCACGGAGGCGTAGAACGCGTCCATGTCGATATGGATGATCTTGCGGAGCGCGACCTCCGAATCCATCGCCGCCTCGGGGTCCGGCTCGAGTTCCTGATCTGTTCCAGACACCCTGGCCGGATGCCGGGTCAACCGGTCCGGCCCGATGGCGCACAGGGGATCGCGCCAAATCCGAAGACCAGGTCCGAAAAAAGTCAGGTCACGCTGCCGTAGAGGTCGTAGGCGTCGGCCCGGTCGATCTTCACGGTGACGATGTCGCCGGGGCGCACCGGGCGCCGGAAGGCGGCGTGGACGGTGCCGTCGATCTCGGGGGCGTCGGCCTTGGACCGGCCCTTGGCGATCCCGCCCTCGACGGAATCGACGATCATGGCCAGCCGCTTGCCGACCTTCGCCCGCTGCAACCGGAGCGCGATGCCGTTCTGGGTCTCCATGAACCGGCGCTTGCGCTCGGCCTTCACCGCCGGCGGCACGAGGTCGCCCAGCGCGTTGGCGGTGGCGCCCGCCACGGGCTCGTATTCGAAGCAGCCGACGCGATCGAGCTTGGCCTCCTGCAGCCAGGCCAGCAGCTCCTCGAACTCGGCCTCGGTCTCGCCGGGGAAGCCGACGATGAAGGTCGAGCGGATCGCGAGATCCGGGCAGGTCTGCCGCCAGCTGCGGATCCGGTCGAGCTGGCGCTCCTGGTTGCCGGGCCGGCGCATCCGCTTGAGCACCGCGGGGCTGGCGTGCTGGAGCGGCATATCGAGGTAGGGAAGGATCTTGCCCTCGGCCATCAGCGGGATGACCTCGTCCACGTGCGGGTAGGGGTAGACGTAGTGCAGCCGCACCCAGGCCCCGAGCTCGCCGAGCTCCTTGGTCAGGTCGTAGAACTTCGCCCGCACGCTCCGGTCGCGCCACGGGCTCTCACTGTAGCGGACATCGACACCGTAAGCGCTGGTGTCCTGCGAGACGACCAGCAGCTCCTTCACGCCGGCTTTGACCAGCTTCTCGGCCTCGCGCAGCACGTCGGCGGCGGGGCGGCTGACGAGGTTTCCGCGTAAGGACGGGATGATGCAGAAGCTGCAGCGGTTGCTGCACCCCTCCGAGATCTTCAGATAGGCGTAGTGGCGCGGGGTGAGCTTGATCCCCTGCGGCGGCACGAGGTCGAGGAACGGGTCGTGGGCCGGGGGCACCGCCTCGTGGACCGCCGCCACCACGGATTCGTAGGCCTGCGGCCCGGTGACCGCAAGCAGGTCGGGGTATTTCTCGCGGATCTCCTCCGGCTGCGCGCCCATGCAGCCGGTGACGATCACCCGGCCGTTCTCCGCCATGGCCTCGCCGATCGCCGACAGCGACTCCGCCTTGGCGGAGTCGAGGAACCCGCAGGTGTTGACGATCACCACATCCGCCCCGTCGTGGCGGCGGGCCAGCTCGTAGCCCTCCGCGCGCAGATGCGTGAGGATCCGCTCGGAATCGACCAGGGCCTTGGGGCAGCCCAGCGAGACGAACGAGATTTTGGGGGCGGCCCCGGGGGTAGCCCCCTGAGGTGCGGGCGTGGCGGTTGCGGTCATGGTCGCATTCGGAAGACGGGTCGGACGCCACCCTCGCGTGCAGCCGGTGGATCGGGTCGCACGGAGCGCGCGGATGGGCGTTCGGGATCGCGCCCTATAGCGGTTCTAACGCGCTCGCGCGAGACCGGCCGCCGCAGGGGTGCCCGGCCCGGTGCGGGAAGCTGACGCCACGATCGAAACTTGGCTGTTTGCAGGGCTTTGCCGGCGGCTCCTGAGATCCCACATCAGGTCCTGCCGGCCTTCTCCCACGCCCGGGGCGGGTCCCGACCGCCCTCGACGGGCGCGGCCTTGCGCGGAACTGCCGCTTTCCCCGCGGCATCGCCTGTGCAACGGCAGCGCGCAGGGCGCGTGCCCTCAGGACATCAGCCCGAACCCGGTCATGTGGACCCAAGAGATCTGGACCCGAGAGATCCCCGTCATCGATCCCGTCGCGGCCGCCGCCCGGCTGCGGCTCCTGCCGGATCTCGCCTTCCTCGACAGCGCCATGCGGCACGACGCGCTCGGCCGGCACTCGATCGTGGCCGCCGACCCGTTCGCGCGCTTCCGGTTTCGCGACGGGCGCGCGACCTTGGACGGGCGCCCGGTCGAGGGCGGGCCGTTCGCGGCTTTGCGGGCCTGCCTGGCCCCCTACCGGGTCGAGCCCGATCCTGAAACCCCGTTCCCGGGGGGCGCCATCGGATACCTCGCCTACGATCTCGGGGCGCAGCTCGAGCGGGTCGCGGCCCCTGCCCGGCGGGCGGGGCTCACCGACGACATCGCTGTCAATCTCTACGACACGGTGCTGGTGATCGACCACGCCGCCGGCACCTGCCGGCTGGTCGCCACCGGCTTCCCCGAGACCGAGCCGGCGGCCCGGCAGGCGCGCGCGGAGGCGCGGCTCGCCGCCTTCGCCGACCGGCTCGGCACCGAGATCCCGCCGGAAGAAGCGTCGCCGAGGGCCGCAAAAGACCTCGCGTGGCGCTCGAACTTCGACCGGCAAACTTATGAAGTGGCTGTCGAAAAGGTCCGCGCCTATATCCGGGCCGGCGACATCTACCAGGCCAACATCGCCCAGCGCTTCAGCGCCGACCTGCCGGCGGGCTTCGACCCGTTCGCGCTCTACCGGCGCCTGCGCGCCACCAATCCGGCGACCTTCGGGGCCTATCTGGAACTCGAAGGGCTGACCGTCGCATCGTCCTCGCCCGAGCGTTTCATCCGGCTCGACGGCCGACACGTCGAGACCCGGCCGATCAAGGGCACCGCCCGCCGGCTCGACGATCCGGAGGCCGACCGGGCGGCGGCCGAGGCGCTCTTGGCCTCGGTCAAGGAGCGGGCCGAGAACGTCATGATCGTCGATCTGCTGCGCAACGACCTGTCCCGGGTCTGCGCGCCGGGCAGCGTCGCCGTGCCCACCCTGTGCGGGCTCGAGACCTACGCCAACGTCCATCACCTCGTCTCGGTGGTGACCGGAACGCTGCGCGACGGGCTCGACGCCCTCGACCTCCTGGAGGGCACCTTCCCCGGGGGCTCGATCACTGGGGCCCCGAAGATCCGCGCCATGGACATCATCACCGAGATCGAGGGCGATGCCCGCGAGCTCTATTGCGGCGCCATCGGCCGGATCGGCTTCGACGGGGCGCTCGACACCTCGATCGCGATCCGCACCGTGTTCATGGACGACAGCCAGGCCGTCCTGCAGGCCGGCGGCGGCGTGACCCTGCTGTCGGAGCCCGGCCCGGAATACGACGAGACCCTGGCCAAGGCCGCGCGGGTGTTCGAGGCCTTCGCATGATCCTCGTCCTCGACAATTACGATTCCTTCGTCTTCAACGTCGTCCGCTACCTGGAGGAGCTGGGCGAGACGGTCCGGGTCGTGCGCAGCGACGCGCTCGACGTCGCCGGCATTCGGGCGCTCGCCCCCGACGCCCTGGTGGTGTCGCCGGGCCCCTGCACCCCCGCGGAGGCCGGCATCTCCCTGCCGGCGATCCGCGACCTGTCCGGCGAGGTGCCGATCCTCGGCGTCTGCCTCGGCCACCAGGCGATCGGCGCGGCCTTCGGCGGCACGGTCGAGCGGGCGCAGCGTCCCCTGCACGGTCAGGCGACGCCGATCGAGCACCGGGGCGAGCGGCTGTTTTCCGGACTTCCAGCGCCGATGCCGGTGGGCCGCTACCACTCGCTGGTGGTCACCCCCGGCCCCGACATGGACAAGCATCTCTCGGTCGACGCGGTCTCACAGGAGGGCGAGGTGATGGCGCTCTCGCACCGGACCCACCCGACCTACGGCATCCAGTTCCACCCGGAATCGGTGCTGACCGAGGGCGGCCACGCCCTGTTCGCCAATTTTCTGGGCCTGGCCCGCGCGTGGCGGGATCAGCGGGGCCAACAGGACGGGCGCGACGATGCTGTGGCGTGACGGGACGATCGTTCCGGGAACACGGGCGCCCCTGGACCACACCGATCGCGGCCTGACCCTCGGCGACGGCCTGTTCGACACGGCGCTGGCGCTTGGCGGCCGGGTGGCCTTTGAGGACGCCCATATCGCCCGGCTCGTCGCCGGGGCGGAGACCCTCGGGATCCCCGCCGAGGCGGACGGAATCCGCGCGGCTATGCGGGCTCTCGCCGGACAGGGCAGGGGGGACGCTGACCGGCTGGCGATCCGCACCACCCTCACCCGCGGCTCCGGCCCGCGCGGGTTGAAGCCGCCGGCGGATCCGCAGCCGACCCTGTTCGCCACCGCGGCGCCGAGCGCCAAGGGCGCGGCCTTCGCGCCCCTGCGGCTGTGGCCGACCGGGATCGCCCGCAACGACACCTCGCCCGCCGCCCGGCTGAAGACGCTCGGCTATCTCGACGCGGTGCTAGCCGGCGGGGAGGCCGCCGCGTCGGGCTTCGACGAATCCCTGTTTCGCAACACCCGGGGCCGCGTCGCCTGCGCGGGCACCGGCAATGTCTTCGCGCTGTTTGGCGACCGGCTGGTCACGCCGCCGCTCGCCGACGGCGTGCTCGCCGGGATCGTGCGCGCGGAGGTACTGGGGCTCGCCGGGGCGTGCGGCTTGCGCGCGGAGGAAGAGTCCCTGTCCCTGCCCGACTGGCTCGGCGCCGAGGCCGTGTTCCTCACGAACTCCCTGCGGCTCCTCGCTCCCGTGACGGCGATCGGTGCCACTGCCTTCGCCAGTTCGGACCACCCGGCCGTGGCCCGGCTGAGTGCGGCGCTGCGAACCGGAATCGCCCGCGCCTGCGGGGTCGCGGAAGACCGGGTCGGATGACCGCGCCGACGCCTGAGACCGGGCGCCGACGGCTGCGCTACGCCCTCGCCCTGATCTATGTCGGCATCGGGATCGTCCACCTCGTGGCCGCGGACGCGATGTTGCCGCTGATGCCGGATTGGGTGCCGGCGCCGCGCCTGGTGATCCTGGCCACCGGCCTGTGCGAGATCGCCGGGGCGATCGGCCTCCTGGCCCGGTCGCTGCGCCGGGCGGCCGCGATCGGGCTCGCCCTTTACGCGGTCTGCGTCTACCCGGCCAACCTCAAGCACGCCTTCGAGGCCGTCCATGTCGACGGCATCCCGGATTCCTGGTGGTACCACGGCCCCCGGCTGGCGTTTCAGCCGGTCTTCGTCTGGGCGGCGCTCTGGGCCGGCGGCGTGATCGACTGGCCGTTCCGCCGCCGCTGAGGCGACAGCCGGTCGAGCGCGCCGGCGATCCGGCATTCGCGCGGCCCGGGACGGGACGGCGGCCGCGGCGGCCAGCAACGCCTGAGAAACCGTGATCACAGGATCCCGGGATCTCAGGCTCACGGCAGGCTTTGATCCTGGGATCGCCGCGGATAGACTGTGGCGCGGCCGCCGCACGCGCTGGAACATCGCGTCGCCCGGCCCCGATACGGGCGATGGACATGACGAAGCGCCGCGCGGCCGGCCGCACGACACCGATCGCCGACACGCTGCCGGAGCGCGCCGAGGTCGAGCGCGCCATCGAGGCCGTCCTCGACCGCCTGCGGCCCAAGCCGGCGGGTGCGCCCGCATCGCGGGCACCGAAGGTCGAGGGCCCGCGGAGATCGGGCCCGGGCCGGAAGGGCGACTGAGCGGTCCCGGCCGCCCCGAAAGGTTCCTCCACAGGGCGAAGATTTCGCCCGGACCCGTCGGGCCCGACCGGCGTTCCCCGTCCGGAAGCCGCGTTCCCGAACGCGGCCCGTATCGGAGATAGACCGCCATGGCCAAGCCGAAGACGCTGCACGACGCCTTCTACGAGACCCTGAAGGACGTCTATTACGCCGAGAAGCAATCCGTGAAGGCGCTCAAGAAGTCCGCCAAGGCGGCCGAGCACCCGGAGCTGCGCCAGGCCTTCGAGACCCATGCCGAGGAGAGTGCCCAGCAGGTCGAGCGCCTGACCCAGGTGTTCGAGATCATCGGCAAGCCCGCCCGCGCCAAGACCTGCGAGGCGATGCAGGGCATCACCTCCGAGATGGAGGAGGATCTGGAGGATTTCGCCGACAGCCCGGCCGCCGACGCGGTGCTGGCCGCCTGCGCCCAGGCGGTGGAGCATTACGAGATCGCCCGCTACGGCACCCTGAAGACCTGGGCCCGCCAGCTCGGCCACGAGGAGGCGGCCAAGCTCCTCGACGAGACCCTTCAGGAGGAGAAGAAGACCGACGCGCTGCTGTCCAAGATCGCCGAGACGATCAACGCCGAGGGCACCGATGGCGACGACGCCGAGGCCCCGAAGGGCAAGGCCCCCAAGAAAGCGGCCTGAGCACGGCTGCGGCGGAGGAGGGGACCCGCTCCTCCGCCTTCCTGGAGATCCGGGATCCCAGAGGGCTCAGCCCTCTGGCGGGGTTTGGGGCGCCCCCCCCCCGAGATCTCACTTCGCCGTCTCGATGGCGCTGAGCGGCGTCCAGTAGCAGCGATCCTGCCCGCTCGTCAGGGCGAGGCACCCGTAGGTCATCGTCCGGGTCTCGAGCCGGACCTGCTCGCCGGGCTTCCACGTCCGGCACTCGCCGCTGGCGAGGCTGCCGTTCAGGAGCTGGCCGAAGCCCGATTCATCGCCGGCCATGACCAGCTTGAACAGGCGGTCGGTGACCTCCTGGGTGTGGCAGCCGAACCGTTCCTTGACGATCGTCTCGGCTCGGACGGGGAGGGCGAGGGTCGCGGCGAGGACGGCGAGGGCGGGCAGGAGGATGCGCATGGCCGAAGGATAAGCGCGACGCGCCACCTGTCGACCCCTCACGTCCGGGCGAGCCATGCGGGCGAAAGCCGCGCCCGCTACGGCGTCTCGTCCCGCTTCGCCGCCTGCCAGGCCGCCTCCATGGCGGCGAGATCCGAGCGTCCGAGCGCACCGCCCGCGGCCTTCAGGTGTTCCGCCATGGCGGCGAAGCGGCGCTCGAACTTGGCGGTGCCGTCGCGCAGGGCGGTCTCGGGATCGATCCCGGCATGCCGGGCGAGGTTGGCCACCGAGAACAGCAGGTCGCCGATCTCTTCCGACAGGGCCTGCGGGTCGCCGGCCGCCAGGGCCTCGGCGACCTCGTCGGTCTCCTCCCGGACCTTGTCGATCACCTGGACGGCGTCCCCCCAGTCGAACCCGTAGGCCGCCGCCCGGCGTGAGATCTTCTCCGCCCGGGCCAGAGCCGGCAGGGCGCGAGCGACGCCGCCGAGCGGATCCGGTTCGGCGGTGCCGGGATCCCGGGCCGTCCGCTCCTGCGCCTTGATCGCCGCCCATTGCGCCTCGACCTGCGCCGGGTCGCGCAGGGTCGAGCCCGCGGGGAGGGGGGTGCCGTCCGGTTCGAACACATGGGGATGGCGGCGGACCAGCTTGTCGCCGATCGCCCGGGCGACGTCGTCGAACGCGAAGGCGCCCTCCTCCTCAGCCATGCGGGCGTGGAATACCACCTGGAGGAGCAGGTCGCCGAGTTCGTCGCGCAGATCGTCCCGGTCGCCCCGCGCCACCGCGTCGGCGACCTCGTAGGCCTCCTCAATCGTGTAGGGCACGATGGTCGCGAAGGTCTGCCGGACGTCCCAGGCGCAGCCGCGCTCGGGATCGCGCAGATCGGCCATGAGCCGCAGGAGCCTGCGCAGGGAGGCCGGCTCGCCGGCGGCCAGGGGCTCGGATCGGCTTGAATCGGGTGCGTCGTTCATGCCCGGCGGGTTAAAGCAGGATGCGGGGCAAGGGAATCCGGCGGCCCCGCTCAGATCTCGGGTCAGACCGGGGCGTCGCGCTCGCGCACCCGCTCGGCCTGCAACTCGCTGAGATAGCCGGTCAGGCGACCGGTGACGCCCGGATCGGCGCATTGGACCCAGAGCGGCGCCGGCAGCGCCCGCACGGGCAGGCGCCGCAGGAAGGCCTCGGCCGACAGGGCCGCCTCCCGTTCCGAGGTGGCGGCCAGGAGCCGCGCCCCCGCCTGCGTGCCGATCAGGATCGCAATCGTGGCCATGGGCGCCCTCACATCCGGATACCAACGACGCGACCGGTCTTCGCGTTGCCTCGGCCGGAGCAGGCACCCCTGCGTCGGCGCCCGCAGGGAAGGGCAGGGCGGCCGCCCTCGCGCACGCACCGGGCAGACCCCTAGCGCGGGTCTTGTGCAACCGGAGGACCGACACCACCTGTGCCATCGTCGCCGACGCTGCGCATGGCGGGTCGGTGATTTCCTCAAGTCGAATCGCGAGCCAGCCGCCCGGTACAAGCCGGAGCCGTCTTCGCAATGCCGGCAAAAGGGTTGTTGACATGGGAATGCGGGGCGTCCTATACGGCGCCTCCCGACGCGGTGCCGAAGCAACGGCGAGCCGGTTGGACGGACTTTCTGAAGATCTCAGCAGGACTTGACCGGGGCAGCCCGGTGGTTTACTGGTCTCTTCAAGGTACTGACGAAGGTCAGTTCCGCTCTTTGACAAGTGAATACGAGAAA
>NZ_LHCD01000053.1:0-25591 GCF_001262595.1 Methylobacterium sp. ARG-1 | reverse complement strand
ACCCTGCTGGACCGCTTGGCGAATGAGCGGATGACGCTTGTCGGCTTTCACCTCCCGAGCTCAGGCGTCGGACGTGTCGAGCGCGTTGGTGCGAGTTATCGCTTCGTACAAACCTGACGACACGATTTCGCAGGAATATTCCTGTCGGAACAGGACCGTTCGCGAACGGAGTGGACACGATGATGCTGTCGCGTAGGGGCGTGTCCGGACTGGCCGCGCTGATGGCTTGGCTCGTGGCGAGCAGGGCCTCGGCGACCCAATCGGCTGACCCCAAGACCCATCGGGTCGCACTGCAGGTCAGTTCTCGCGAGAACGGCGTGTTCGACCTCGCCCTCAACAACGCGGTCAATCTCGCACGCGAATACAGCAATCAGGCCGAGGAGCTTGAGGTCGAGATCGTTGCCTATGGGCCGGGTCTGCACATGCTGCGGGCCGACACATCGCCCGTGACGTCGAGGATCCACTCCATCACCGAGAGCGTGCCGGGAATCGTACTCTCGGCCTGCGGCAACACCATCAAAGCCATGGAGAAGGCAGAGGGGCACCCTCTGGAATTACTGCCACACGTCGGCATCGTTTCGGCTGGTGCAGTCCGTCTCGTGGCACTTCAGGAGGCAGGTTGGAGCTATCTCCGCGTTTGATCGCGCCGGGTCGCCGAAGGCTAGCCATTGGTTGGTCGCGAGACTGCCTCAGGGGTACATCGAGTGCACCGTTCACACATCCGCGTTTGGCGTAGTCCGCCTTCGGTCGCGCAGTAGCTGGTTCCTCGGCGCACACGACGCGCTCAAGGTTTTACAGGAACCGATGAATGCTCGGAATCGCCGTCCCCGCCGTGGCGCTGGCCATGGTCGTCGTCACGCCTGCCCTTGCGATTGAAGTGACGAAGAGCGTGATGGTGCCTGCATCGCCCGAAGCGGTCTGGAAGATGGTTGGCGGGTTTTGCGGCATCGGCAACTGGCACCTCGTCATCGAGAAGTGGGTGCTGTCTTAGAAAGGCGGCAGGCAGGAGTGAACATTGTCGATGAAGGGCAGTGACACCATCATGGAGGAAGAACAGTTCCGCGGCGACAAGAAGATAGACTACACATGCACGATAATCTCCCGCCCGCTGCCTGTGTAGAGCTATAAGTCCATGCTCATAGTGTAGAAGGACGGGAGCGGATCGAAGGTATCCTGGGCCGGAAACGTCAAGCCCAAGGGGGCCTTTGATGCTAAAGCCAAGGAGACAATTGCTGAAGTCTAGGAGGCGGGCCCGAGGGTCATCGCCGACAAGTCCCAGTAATCACGTCGGCAGGCGCAGAGATTTTGGGGCCGCTCTTTCGCACTTGGAGCGGGATCGGCCTAGATCAAAATCCGTCACCGTCGAGTAAGACGCGGATCACACCCAGGGCGTCGCCAACGTACTGCTACGCCCCGCAGCGACCTGACTGGGCGATCACATGGTGTTGCTTCGCGCCGAACCGTTCCTCTGACCTCCTATCTTCCAGGGCGACATCGAAGGGACGGTCGAGAATGCGACAGGTGAAGGTCAGGCTGATCGAGCCGGGGCTGCCGCCCCGGCGGACGCGCTTGAAAATTCCCGGTTGGGCGGGCGATCCGGAGCCCCGCACAGAAGGCTCGCAGGATTATGCCTGGCACTGCATCCCGCTCTTGGAAGCGGTCAAAGGCGGGATCGAGCTGTTCTACGCCTACGACGCCGAATTGGGCGTGAGCACCAGGGCCGCAAGACTGGTCTTTGAGGGAATTTCGCCGAGCCCGGCGGACCGGGACCGCAAAGGCCGCCGCTCTGGAGCTTCGGCGAGGCCTACTACGCCTATCGGATCCTCATCGACCTAAGGGTCGAGGAGAATTAGGTGATCAGGACCGAGATCCACCCACGCTTCTACACCGACTGGACCGGAACAGTGCCGGTCGCAATGCCGGCACTCATCCGGCACTGGGGGCCGACGATGTACTTCATGGTGTTCAAGGCCCCGGACGAAGGCCGCAGGCATATCTTCCGGAAGGACGAGCCGTTCATGCAGGTGTCCGTCGTCTCGGTTGAGGCCGATTTCGAGCTCATGGCGATGAACGAAGAGGAGGCGCCGAGCGCGAACTCCAATCGCGACGCATCTACCCCAGCCGCGAGACGCTGGCGGCGGACTCGCAGTGGACCTCGGCGACCCACACCGTGTTCGGCGGAACCTACCGGCGCATCCTAGGCGCCGCCAAGAGCCAGCGGTAAGGCTGGGCGGGGTGCGGAACCATCCACCCCGCCGCATCAGGCTCTGTACCCGTACGGCATGTCGCAGCAGTGATGGTGATGGTGGCGATGATAGTAGTATTGCGCCTGCTGTACCGTGGCCTCGCCCTAAGAGGCGGCAAGTAGCGGTTTGGCCTTCGCCGCGACCTCGTCCGGCTCCTTTAGGAGCGCCACAGCGTCGGGGATGGGCTTGGGCAGGTCGGCGTAGCTCTCGGCACGCATGGCCGCGGTTAGCACGGTCTGGGCAGGCATCGCGGCCTGTGCTGGGTCGGCGGCCGCGAGCAGGTTGACGGCCCCGATCAGGCAGCGACTGGCTTGTCCATCGACGGGAACCTCCCTTGAATGGCGCGGCCCGCCCCGGGAAAAGCGCGGACGGAAGCGCCGCCGGAAACACCACCTGCGGTAAAGCAGTTCCGGCTTGCCCAAGGCCAGGCAAGCACTTCTCCAACATGAGCATTGAAGTGCTTGCCGCCACTCGCTATTGTCGGTGCCGGCATTCGATGAAATTGATTTTAGTCAATTTCATTCACATCTTCAGTTGCTAAATGCAGCTCGACTACACACTGCATCGTCGTCGCAGACATGCGGCGTGTGCCTGCCGCTTTTCGAGGAGACTGCGATGGCGAGACGTTTGCGTTGGTTCCTGCTGGTTCAACTCGCGGTCGTGCCTGCAGCGTTCGCCCAGCAACCTGCGGCGTCACCGGACGCGCCGGCGTCCTTCGTCGAACCAACGAACGCGGCCCACCGGCACTGTTCCGGCTCGTGTCTGAAGACCGGCGCCCTGCAGTGGTTCTGCCGGCCCGACCAGACGTGCTCCATCGATTGCGCGACCGCGCCGCCGAAGATGCACTGCCACGATCCGCAGCGGTAGTCAGACGGCCTTGCCGACCAGGCTCCCGATTCCTGCCGTGACGGCCATGGCCAGTACGCCCCAGAAGGTCACCCGCGCCGTCGCCCGGGCGATGGGGGCGCCGCCCGCCTTGGCGCCGAGTCCCCCAAGCACCGCCAGGAATACCAGCGAGGCCCCCGACACCGTATAGACCGCGATGTTGCCGGGCGAGAGCGCCGCCGTCGCCAGGGGTAAGGCCGCGCCGGCCGAGAAGGTCGCCGCCGAGGTCAGCGCCGCCTGGACCGGCCGAGCCGTCGTGACCTCGGAGATGCCGAGCTCGTCCCGGGCATGGGCGCCGAGCGCATCCTTGGCCATCAGTTGTTCCGCGACCTGCAAGGCGAGCGCATGGTCGAGGCCCCGGTCGACGTAGATCCGCGCGAGTTCCTCCCACTCGGCGGCCGGGTCGTCGCCGAGCTCGCGCTGCTCGCGGGCGAGGTCGGCCTGCTCGGTGTCGGCCTGGGAACTCACCGAGACGTACTCGCCGGCCGCCATCGACATCGCGCCTGCCACGAGGCCCGCGCTGCCGGCGACGAGGATTTCACCCGTGTTGGCGGACGAGGCTGCCACACCCACGATCAGGCTCGCGGTGGAGACGAGGCCGTCATTTGCGCCGAGGACGGCGGCTCGCAGCCAGCCGATGCGGTCGATCAGGTGCCGCTCCTGGTGGACGGGTCGCATGGGCGTCAGGATCCCCGGGGCAGCATGCGGCGCAGGACGGCGTCGTGCCAGAGGTAGTGGTGCACGAGGGCGGCGACCGCGTGGAACAGGGCCAGGACCATCAGCACGTTGGCGGCCAACCCGTGCCAGTGAGTCAGGGGCCGCCGCCACTCCGGGTCGCCGATCTGCGGCAGGCTGACCGGGCCGAGGGAGACACCGCGCACGAAGGCGTTGGCGATGCCGAGGCCGACGATGACCAGCAGCAGGACGTAGAGCGCGGCGTGGGTCGCCTTCGCCAGGCGATGAAGGGGCCCAGGGTCATCGACCGGCAGGTCGCGGCCCCGGGCCCGCCGCCAGATGAGGAAGGCTACGACGAGGCCGGTGAGGACGAAGCCCAGGTCGAAATGGGCCGACCAGATGCCGGAGCGCAGGGCACTCTTTGGGACAAGGTCTTCGAGGAACGTCCCGACCAGCCATAGGCCGAGCACGAGCGCCGCGGTCAACCAATGCAGCGCGATGGTGCCGCCGTCGTATCTCGCCGTCGGCCGTGTCGTATCGTCGGGTGCATTCATGGTCGAGATCCTGCCTACGCCGGTGATGCTGCCGGGGGATGACGGTCGCCGACGGCTGGACCCGCCGGGGCTATGGCTCGCCTGCCCTTGGCGCTGATGAACCAGAGACCCTCCGGGTCCCGGCTCGACAGCCGCGGGCGGATCAACCCGCGTTCCCTCAGGGACCGGACCGTGCGCATCTCCCAGGGCTTGGGCGAGACGAGCGGTCCCTCCCGGTCGAGCCGGAGCAACATGGCTCGCTGGCCGGGCGTGAGGGGAGGCTGAGGCGTCGTTCGATCCCGGGGGCGCATCTCTAGTTTGGAATTAATATAAACTGATCGCGGGTCAAGGGGAAACCCCGCGCCTGACGGCGCGGGGTTGGCTGTCGTCAGGGCTTGGCGGGTGTTTGGGCCGGAGCCTGCTGGCCCTGCAGGTCGACCGGCTTGTTGTCGTTGAGGTCCCAGCCGGTGTTCGGGTCGGTGTGCGTCCGCTGGAGCTGCGCCCGCATCTGCCACTGGTACTTGGCGATCCCGTGCTCGACCTCCTGCAGCAGGTTCGACGTGGTGGGGTCGACGTCCTCGGTCGTCTTGATGGCCGCGTGCACCTCCTCGCCGACGCGCTTGTAGGCGTTGGTGAACCACACGAGGATCTGCGCATCGTCGAGGAAGCCGCCGGGAATCTCCGGCACGCCGGAAGTCTTCACGATGGTGTTCGCGCGCCCGTCGGCCGAGACGCCGACCGCGAGGAGGCGCTCGGCGATGGTGTCGGCGTACTTCGACAGGCCCTCGTAGTGCTCCTGCAGCAGGAGGTGCAGCGGGTAGTACAGGGTGCCCGATGCGTTCCAGTGCGCCTGCTTGGTCTGCAACTGGAGTTGCTGCAACTCGGTCAGGGTCTGCTGAAGGGCGGCGACGTCCTTCTTCATGCCCTCCTCGCCGGCACCGAGGTCGATGACCGGCTGGCGGCTGACCTCGTTCGTCGGGAATGCCCCGAGGGGCTGGCGGCTTGTCACCTGGGTCTGCGAGGACTGGCGAACGCCCTCGGTCTTGTTGCTAGGGCCCTGTGAACCCGCGGGCTGGGTCGCGGTGGTTTCCTGGGCGACCTGCATGCGCGCCAGGATCTGTGCGGCGGAGGGGGCGACCGCCTTGGCGGGGGTTGAGGCTGGGGCGGCCTCGCGTGCCAGGGCTGGTGTGAGCACGGTCGAGGCCAGGAGGAGCATGGCCGCCAGGGCGTGGATCGGACGGGTCATCGGGAACCTTGGGAACGCTGCATTGGGTGAGGTCCCGCACGCCTTCGGGCAGCCGGGAAGCCCTAGCTGGGACGAACACGGCCTCCCCCTCGTTCCGGTATGAACCCGAATTTAGGCACCGGGGATTCCTGCCCCGCTTGTCCCCTGGCGAGGTCTCGGCCATGTCACGGGAGCGTTTTCGGATAGGTTTCCGGAGGCCGTTCATTGCTTGACCTCATCGTCGGGCGCGCTGACGGGCGGCCTCGCCCGAGGGGAGCAAACCGTTGACGTCCACGCGGCGCTTCGAGGTGCGGTTGGCGACCCGCGACGGACGTCGGGTCCTGACGGCGCAGGCGGAGCGCGAGGTCGCGCTGATGGCCGAGTCGGTGATGAGGCGTTACGGCGACGACATCCTCGACGTGGGCTTTTCGGTCGCGGCCCCCGACCCGGCGGCGAGCCGGCGGATCGCCCTCTACCTCTCGACGCTGGTCAACGAACTCGACCCGGCTTGAGGTCTACGCCCCGGTTCTCGCGCGGGGCAGGTGGTTCCCAGGGTGGTGCGCAAGACACTCAACGGTGCATCGCCAGCATCCAGAAGGCCATAACGACCATCATCACGTTCTCGGTGAGCGGGACGAAGCCGAGCGGGACCTTGCTCGACCCGCCCACGCAGGCGCACTTGATGTCGCACTTGTCGAGATGGACCGCCTTTGAACACCGAGACTGAGTCTAAGCGGGCGCTGCGAGCGAGCCCCGCGGGGGTGCGGTTTCGCGACTTCGAGGCCGGGTATGAGGTTGCGCTGACCCGATACCCTGCGCGCGTGGCATCCGAGCGTCGGCCTTGACGCCCATCGCGCCCACTTGGTTGTCCCATTCGGATGCCACTTTGGGCGGGGCGCAGCGGGCGCCCGACGCAGCGTGGCCGGCTCGCGCCCCTACCGGAACCGGATCGGGCAGGGGCGGAGCGTTTCTTGAGACCGGATCGGCGGGTCAGGTGTCGACGCACGGTCGCGTAGCGGGAAGCGATTCCGGCTATCGAGGTCCGGCAGCGGATGCGCTGCCCGTCGGCCAGGATGCCGCCGGCAGTTCCGGGACGGCGTCGCGACAGGACCTGGCAATCCTCCGCATGCCCCGATCCCGCCTGTTGGAGGCGGCCGGCGATGCCGGCGTACCCAGCGCCCGTTCGATGTCGTCCAGCCGATCCGCCAGATCGGACAGGCGTCCGGCCAGGGCTTGGTCAGCCGGATGGGATGCCGGGGACATCAGGTCGGACATCGTCGCGAGTTCGACAGCGGCCGCGTCGGGAACCGCAGCGGCGACCTCAAAGGTCGCCGCCAGCAGGATCCCGATGCGTAGGGTCTCAAGCGTCGGAAGCCCGCGGTCCATGGCGGCCTTCACGGATCGGCCGGGCAAAGGCACCCGGACCGGCAGCGTCCTCGCGGCGGCTTCGGTGCCGCGTCCCTGCAGGCCATGCTTGGGCGATGCGGCAGGCCCATGAGGCCGCCCCGCCCCGAACGTCAGGAGCCACGGGCGCCGCGCGCAGCGATCGGATGCGTCCCGACGCTTCGCGCCGGACGCGAGCTCTCCGCCGGCAGCGTGACCGGCGGACCGCCTAGCGCGCCTGGCTTGCAGGGGGTCCCCTCCGGAGACCACGGCCACGTCGAGGTGGGTCCAGACGCCGCCCTCATGCAGGAAGCCGAGCGGGGCGACGAAGCCGACGTCGGCTTGGCCGCCGGCCGCGGCCCGCGCGAGCATCGCGGACATGTCCGCCCGGGATGCCGCCGCGTCCTCCATGGATGGACCGCAGGTCGGCCGCCCGATCTCGTGTCCGTCGATGACGGTCATGAACCGTCCTACGCACGCGAGCCCGCAGCTGGCCAACAGCGCGGCGTAAAGAGCGGAACCATCGTCAGAAAAGAACCCCACGACCATTGCCACCTCCGTCAGTGCACGCTCGAACCTCGCCCCCTGCGACGCTTATTTATACCATCAGTATAATACCTGCGACAAGGTGGCGGTGGCGCGGAGCCGACCCGAAGCCGTCATGAAGGTTACCGCAAACCTCCAGGATGCAGACAAATGACCTTGGGTCACGTCGCGTGGCTCGCGACGCCCAGGCGCTTGCTCCCGGGACGAGGCCATCACGCGAGGGCGACGCCGATGGGCGAGGCGAGACCCGCTGCCCGTAACGGTTCCTGGGGGGGACGGAGCAAGCCGGTCGCGCGGACGGCTGCCCGTGCGGATGCCGGATGCGCCCGACCGCCCGTCGAAACCGCGCCCTACCTGGGATGCGCCCGCGGCCTGAGGGTCATCTCATCGCGGATCGGGCTGCCGTCCAGCGGGGGCAACTTGAGCTTGGCGATGGCTCGACGCGCCGCGCGCATGTGCGGCCCCTCGCTGTATACGTCCAGGGTGATGCTGCTGCGCTTGTGCCCGACGATCGCGGAAATCATCTCGCCCGGCACCCCGGCCTGCTCCATGCGGCTGCTGAACCAGCGCCGGAAGGAGTGGAAATTCACCAGGGACCGCCGCTTGCCGGGCACCACCTCGTCGACCCCGACGCTTCGGCGGTATTCCGTGAACCGGTTCGAGGCCTTGAAGCTGCGCTCGCGCATCGAGTCGGCCTTCTTGACGGGGGGCCATTCCGGAAAAAGGTCGTCCTCGGGCTGCTTGCCGGCCGTTCGCCGGGCGACGAGTTCCGCCAGGTCGGCATGGATCGGGACGTAGCGGGCCGACGCCTCCTGCTTCTGAGGCTTGAACAGGAAGCAATTGTACGCCGTGTCGCGGACCTTCAGGTCGACGATGGCGTCGAGCCGCGCCCCGGTCAGCGCCCCGATCAGCATCAGGTCTCGCAGCTTCGGCGGGGCGGGCCCGCGGAGCAGGTCCGCGAGTTCACTGTCCTTGAAGGGCCTCTCCTTCTGGTCGTGCTTCTCCTTCGGGCCCTTGAGGCGGACGTTGGCGAACACGTTGCCCGACACGGCCGCCGTCCTCGGCACCATCCACTGCCAGTAGCCGGAGAGCCGGCCGATGTACTTGTTGAGCGTCACGTGGTGGAGGCCGGTCATCTCGACCAGCGCGTCGGCGAAGGCGTGCGCGCGCCTCACGTCGATCTCCTGAAGCGTGGCCGGGATGCGCTCGCGCTTGCACCATTCCTGCAGGAAACGCAGCGCGCGGGCGTCGTCCGCCCGGGTCCGGTCCTTGACGAAGAGCTGCTTGCGGTAGTCCTCGTGCATCAGGTCGACGGGAGTCGCCCGACCGTGCGAGATCGCCGAGAAGAGCATGGCCTTCTCGGTCTGCTCGGGAAGCGCCTCCTCGACCTCGTTCGGACCTTCCTCGGGATCTTCGACCCTGACCCAACGCGCGTCCTTCCAGCGGATCTCCGCATGGCGCTCGTAGACCGCCTCCTGAAACTCCTGCCAATCCTCGGCACTGCCGTTCCGCTTGAGTTCCTCGGCGACCTTCGAGAACTCAACGGCGATCTTCATGTCGTCCACGCCGGGGCGCCCCACCGCCTCCATGGCCTCCGCGATCCGCCGCTTGAAGCGCTCCACGTGCTTCCTCTTGAGCACGTTCGCCTCCCTGAGGCTGTCCGTGCCGAGATTGTGCACGAGCTTCGTGGCCCCGAGGGCGCGCCGCACCGGTACCGGAACCGAGACCGTGACCCGCCACGTACCGCCGTGCAATTCCAGGTAAGCCTTCTTCGGGTCGGGCGTGCGGGCCAAGACGTACTCCATGCGGAGCCCAGCGCGGCGACGCTTCACTCCTGCCAAGCGGGATGCCGGGCACCTCAGACAGTCAATCGTCGGTCCGCTGCAGTGTCGATGATGGGGCGAGTACCTTGATCCAACACTAACGCGTCGTGCTGCTGCCAACCGGCTCCGCCCCGGTCCCCAAGCCGGTCGCCGTGCTAGTCGTGGGCGAATAATTATACCGTAGATAAGAAACGATGGCCACCGCCCGGCGCGCAGCTAGGACCGATGCGCGTCGGCGAGAGCGAGCTCATGTCACTTCATGCCCAGCGAGATGCAGGGCCGATGACACGACCGGACCGTCATGCCGGTGCTTTGCTCCCTTTTGGCAGGACGCATCACGCGCCGAGGGGCGCCTCATACACCGGGATATGGATGTGGGTTTCTCCGGAAGCCTCGCGACCGTGCCGACGCGGGTATGCAGCAGCGCCCACAGGGTCCGAGTCCGGTTACGCGCTCTCAACCACGCCATCGTTTTTGCGGCGCGGGTAGCCTGGGCGTTCACGACTGCGAGTCTTGTTCCGTGCACCCTGTTCGCAACTTGGGGGGATACATGGACCAGCGGCTCCTGGCACAGCTAACCGGAATGGCCAACAAGCACGCTCAGGCGTTGAACGCCTTACCCGTTCGGGAACGCATGGAATACATGCGCTCGCTCGTCGGGTCGGCTGACTGTGCCTGGGCCGTGTTCCCGGACGGGGAGGGATCGGGCGTCCCGCACGTGATCCTCGTCAAGGGGAAGCGCGTGGGCCGGCGTATGGAGAAGTCCGGCCGCCTCAAGGGGAAGGTGACCGCGGTTCCATGCATCGACCGCTTCATGGCGGAGGCGTTGAACGATGCCTTCGGCGACGGGTCCACCACCTTGCCAGGAACTGCGCAACCCTCTCCTGAAGTCGCGGCCTTGCTGCGTGCGAACACGACCGAGATGCGCCGCCTTGTCGATGAGGCGAACCGAAACGGCGATCTCGTGAGGGACGGAAAGGTGACCGTGGAAGACCTTTTCCTCCGGGCCGACGTGGTGCACGCGGTCTGGTCGGACCCATCCTCTCCCGGTGGCGTCGGCAAGATGCTGGCCAAGGGCGAAGGCCGGCTCATGCTCATCAGCCAGGGCACCAAGGGCGTTCCCACCAGAACCGTGGCCCTCCGGTTCCTCGACCGCGTCCAGGCCGAGCAAGCTTGGCTCATTTACGGCGACGGACGCGGCGCGATGAGCCAGGCATCCTGAACCGGCCTTCGCGTTCGGCTTCACCCGTAGTCGCGGGCGAGCGGCGTGGCATTGCCGACCCGGGGTCACACGGGCCATCGGCACATGGGCTTGCGGTTCTCGCCGGGGACGACGGAGGCGGCATGACCTGCACGCGCCCGGGATCGAGGACGGTCGGCAGGCTTCGCGGTCTGCCACCCTCCTCAGGCGGACGAACGACGGCGCTGTCGCAACCCAAGAACGGTCCGATCAGGCCGGGGCGGTGAAACGCGTCGAACGGACCCCTGCCGTATCACGGACCGCGAACGCGCATGCTCCAAGGCAGAACAGGCACGCCGGCGAAGGCCGCTCCCTTGACCCGTGCGGCGCTTCGCACGAGGGCGAGGCTGTCCCTACACACGAACACGTCGATGCGTTGTTCCGGGGTGGGGCTCTCGAAGCGTCGCCGCTCCGGCATCCGAGCTGGATGGAACCACGACGGACCGGGTCGAGCATGACCGCGGGATCTGGCGGCGAAGGCCGCTGATCCCCATCCGAGGCGGGGAACCCCTGGCGGTGGTAGGACGAGGCCCAAGGATCCATAAATCCCATGGCCCTCCCAAGCCATCTCCCGACAAGTCACGGAGGGGAAAGAGTATTTTTCCAGTTCAATGGCTTAGCTCCGACCGGGGTAACGGTCCCCTCAGCTCCACCACTCATTTTCCACGCCGGAAAAACGAGTGGTGGCAATGGCTTAAGAGATCGCTCCCTGGGCATTCTCCCCAGCGCTCCCCACCTGGAGGGAGGATTTCTCCCCAGACTGCAGAACGGGTTGCGGATCCGTTCCTTCGTTCGTTTCCTTCGTCATTGCGCTGACTTGGCGCACTCCGCAGCACCCGGACTGCACGTCGAATCACGCAAGCTCGATGCCCGGCGCATGTCGGGCAAAGGCATGAAACGGGGGCGCTCGGCTTCGAAGCACCCGCGATCCTAGCATGCAGCGAAGGAACGCGCAGCACGCGTCGGTGCAGTAGGTGCCGCCTCGACGCCGACGGACCTCCGAACATCCGTGACGATGGACCTGCTGCGGACTGGCTGCAGGTGATCGTTCCCGATCGCGCAGACGAAGCCATGCGCGGCGCAGCGGCCGGATCCCAAAAAGTTGCGACCACGTCCGAAACGATTCAAGTCGGCGGCCTCTCAGTCATTAGGGCCGATCTGACCGCCAGCAGGCTTTGCCGTCATGCATGGCCATCATGACTCCGCCCGCGGCAGGCGCGAGCGACTCCGGAACGCTCGCCGGCAAGGCGATACACAACGCCATGCTTACGATCGGTCCGCCGAGTCGAAGAAGCGCGGCCGCCCCCTTCCTCGTCCTTTGGTCACGGACGTCTCAGCGCGGCACACGCTTGGTGGGTTCGATCCCGCGTCTTCGGCCGGCGAAACGGCCGCGCCGCGGTGGTCGCCGTACACTCGATCGGCCGATGTTCCACTAGGTCCCGCCGGCTGGACGATACTTCGCCGTCCTTGTCCCTTCCGACTGCGACACCCAGTCGTTTAGAGCCCGGGACGTTGCGGTCAGTTCCGGGAGATCGATTTTGAACGCGAATCGGCAATCTCCTTCGCCGGGAGTCGTCGCGCCCGCTGCGGGCGCGACGGTTCCGCCCGGTACTGGCCGCTTGATGCCGAACAAGGCGATGAAACACCTCTCGAGGTTCTTCGCCCTGCATGCCCAGCAGCGCGTATCGGTCTGCAACTTCTTCGTCATTCTCGCCGGTGTAATCTCCGCTGCGATCGTCAGAGCTCTGCAGGCCGGTAGGCCGTTGAGCGTCGTCGTCATCGCCCTCGGCCCCCTGCCACTCCTGTCGTTCGTCTTCTGGAGGCTCGATCAGCGCAACCCCGATCTGATCAAGATCTCGGAGAGAGCGCTGCCAAGCGGCGAGATGGCCTGCCTGCCGGATTATGCGCTGTTCCGGTTTCGCGAGCAGGTTGGAAGGAAGCGGACGCTCGGTGGTTGGCTGGAATTGGCTGATAGCGGAATGGCTGCTCTGGAGAGTCCATGGCGTCGAAGCAGCTATTCCGAAATCAACTCATCACGGGCGCAACAACGGAATCTATCAAAACGGTCAAGCCACTCGCTTCGGCGCCAACTACAAGACGGGCACATCGTTCGACCTCGCTGACTACACCTCATCTGCCGGTCGTAGAGAACATTCCGCCTACCATCCGTTTCGCGGTCGTACGGGATGGGCGTTGCCATTCCTTCCTCTTGATAAGTGCTATGAGGCGCTGCAAAATCGCATGGGATCAGGCGTCGAGGGCCATCAGGCTCGCATTGCCACCTGCCGCCGCCGTGTTGATCGACACCGACCGTTCTTCGAAGAGATCTGAGAGCTCGTAATCCTCCAGATTGGACGCCGTGAGGATCGACTGGATCGTCAAGATTGGACCGCTCCGTCCGGCGATCCGGCGGGTCAGCCCCGCGAGGTCGGCCCGTTCGCCTTCGTGGAGCACGCCGCCAAGTCCGGGGGCGGTCGCGGGATCCTCTGCGGGGACGATCTTCCGCAGGACCCCCGCAGGCAAGCCGTCGAACAGGCCCGATAACGCCCTCGCAGCCGTGATCACGGCGCTCTGGCCGGTCGCCAGGATCGCGCCGACCTGGAGCAATGTTCCCTCCTCGCCCGAGGCCAAGGCCGCGATTGGGCCGCGAGGACGGAGGCTGTAGATGTTGCGTTCACCGACCGGGCCCGGCAACACGCATTCGGTGCCGGCAGGTGCCCGGGCGAAATAACTTTCGACTCGGGTCGCGACATCGGCGTGGCCCCGCTGCCGGAGCCATCTGATGTAATCCTGAGCGACCGCATCGGCGGAGGACGGAGCTGCGGTCGCACCGGCTGCGGACGGAGCCAGGCGAGGCAGCAGGCGGCGGAGGTAGCGCGGACCGCCGGCCTTCGGCCCTGTCCCGGACAGGCCCGAGCCGCCGAATGGCTGCACGCCGACCACAGCGCCGATGGTGTTGCGATTCACATAGATGTTGCCCGCCTCGATCCGGTCAAGAACGCGCGTAACCGTCTCCTCAATTCGGGTGTGCAGGCCGAAGGTCAGCCCGTAGCCGGTGGCATTGATGGCGTCGATGAGCGCGTCGAGATCATCCCGCCGATAGCGCAGCACGTGAAGCACTGGGCCGAACACTTCGGCCTCCACATCCGAGATTTTGGCAATCTCGATCACCGTGGGAGGGACAAAGGTGCCCGCATCCGTGGCCGGGGTCTTGCCCAATTGCGTAATCTTATGGCCGCGCATCCGCATCGTCTCGATGTGGCGGGTGATCCCTTCGGCCGCCCCGGAGGTAATCACCGGACCGATATCGACGGACAGGCGCCGGGGGTCGCCCACTTCCAACTCGCACAGGGCGCCGTGCAGCACGGCCAGCGTCTTTTCGGCGATCTCCTCCTGCAGACACAGGATGCGCAGGGCCGAGCAGCGTTGACCGGCCGAATCAAAAGCGGAGGCGAGGACGTCCGTCACAACCTGCTCGGGCAGTGCGGAGGTATCCACGATCATCGCGTTCTGCCCCCCGGTCTCGGCGATGAACGGCACCGGGCGTCCGTCCGTGGTCAGGCGATCCGCGAGGGTCCGCTGGATCAGACGGGCGACGGCGGTCGAGCCGGTGAACATCACGCCTTGAACCCGCGCATCGCCGACGAGCGCGGCGCCGACGTCGCCCGCACCGGGGAGGAGATGCAGCACATCCACGGGGATCCCGGCTTCGCTCAAGAGCCGCACGGCCTCAGCCGCGACGAGCGGGGTCTCCTCCGCCGGCTTGGCGAGCACGGTGTTGCCAGCCGCGAGGGCGGCCGCCACCTGCCCGGTGAAGATCGCGAGGGGGAAATTCCAGGGCGAGATGCAGGCGACCGGGCCAAGGGACCGTCCGTGGTCGGGGCTGCAGACCCGTTCGGCCTCGCCGGCATAGTAGCGCAGGAAGTCCACCGCTTCCCGCACCTCGGCGACGGCATTCGACAGGGACTTGCCCGCCTCCCGCACGATCAGGCTAAGCAGAACCGGCATCCGCATCTCGAAAGCGTCCGCGGCGGCGCGGAGCAGCTTGGCCCGGAGGGCTGGTGGCGTCGCGACCCAATCCGGCACAGCCGCCGATGCGGTCGCCAGGGCCTGGGCGATGTCGGCGGGCTCCGCGGCGCGCGCATGGCCCACCACGTCGCCGCAATCGGCAGGGTTGAGGACCGGTTCGCAGGCCTCCGCAGCGGAGCGTCCGGATGGAACGGCAGTCCAGGCCCTGGTGGCTCCCTTAGCTAGGTCGGTGGCGAGCTGGGCGAGCACGGCCTCGTCGTTCAGATCTAAGCCGGCCGAGTTTGGCCGCCCAGCGCCGAACAGGTCGCGCGGGGCCGCGATCCGCTCGTGTGCCGCCCCCGGCTCGCGCATCGCCCGCACTGTGGAGACTGGATCGGCGATGAGGTCGTCGATTGATACGGACGCGTCGGCGATGCGGTTGACGAAGGAGGAGTTCGCGCCGTTCTCCAAGAGTCGCCGGACGAGATAGGGGAGCAGGGTCTTGTGGGTGCCCACAGGGGCGTAGATCCGGCACGGGCGGCCGATGACGCCGGCGCTGACCACGGCCTCGTAGAGCGCTTCGCCCATCCCGTGCAGGCACTGGAACTCGTAGTCGCCGGGCCGGAAATCCGGGCCGGCCATCTCCACGATGCTGGCCAGGGTCTGCGCGTTGTGCGTGGCGAATTGCGGAAACACCGCGTCCGGCGCGGCCAGCAGCTTCCGAGCGCAGGCGAGGTAGGACACGTCGGTGTGGGCCTTGCGGGTGAAGACCGGGAAGTCGGAAAGCCCCTCGACCTGCGCCCGTTTGATCTCGCTGTCCCAGTAGGCGCCCTTCACCAGCCGTACCATCAGGCGGCGGTCGCTCCGGCGGGCGAGATCGACAAGCCAGTCGATGACGAAGGGGCAACGCCGCCCGTAGGCCTGGATGACGAACCCAAGTCCGTTCCATGCCCCGAGCTCCGGATCGGTGGCGAGGGCCTCGAGGATGTCGAGGGACAGGTCGAGCCGATCGGCTTCCTCGGCGTCGATGTTCAAGCCGATGTCGTACCCCCTGGCTAGCAGGGCCAGCGCCTTCACCTGGGGGATCAGCTCATCGAGCACGCGGGCGCGCTTCATCCGGGTGTAGCGCGGGTGCAGCGCCGAGAGCTTGATCGAGATGCCCGGCCCCCCGGTGATGCCCCGACCGGCGGACGCCTGCCCGATGGCATGGATCGCCGCCTCGTAAGAGGCTTGGTAGCGGCCGGCATCCTCGGCCGTGACCGCGGCCTCGCCGAGCATATCGTAGGAATAGGTGAAGCCCTTCGCCTCACGGCGGCGTGCCCGGCGCAGCGCCTCGGCGATGGTCTCACCCATCACGAACTGCTCGCCCATCAGCCGCATGGCAAGGTCCACGCCTCGCCGGATCAACGGCTCCCCACCCCGCCCGATCAGGCGCGTCAGGGCCGAGGACAATCCGCCCTCGTTCGTCGTCGCGGTGAGCTTGCCGGTCACCAGAAGGCCCCAGGTGGCCGCGTTGACGAACGGCGAGGGGCTGTGGCCGAGATGGGCCCGCCAATCACCGGAGGCGATCTTATCGCGGATCAGCGCGTCGCGGGTTGCGGCGTCCGGGATGCGCAGCAAGGCCTCGGCAAGGCACATCAAGGCCACGCCCTCCTGGCTCGACAGGTCGTACTCGTGAATCAGGCCTTCGACGCCGCCCCGCGGTGTGGTCCGCCGCAGGCCCGCGACGAGGCCGCGTGCCGTCGCGGCGACACGGGCCGCCGCCTCTGAAGGAAGCTGCGCGAGATCGAGGAGTGGCGCCAGGCACTCCGCCTCAGGGCGCCGGTGAGCCGCAACGATCGCCATGCGCAGCGGCGACAGTGCAGGCAGGTCGTCCTGGAAGTCCGCAAACGACGCGTGAACGTGTGCAACGCGCCGGGCTGAAGACACGATCGACATGGCAGAACCCGTCTCCCTCCGCCGGCCCTTGGCCCGCCTCTTGAGATGTTGTAGGGGCGCTAGGGCGGTGATAACATCCAACAATCGCGCCGAAAGTCGGCGGATTTCTCGATGGAATAGCCTTCTGGTAGTGAAAAGCACGGACTCGACTGATGCTGCTATCCTGCGCATCCTGCAGCAGGACGGGCGCATATCAACCGTCGACCTCGCCGAGCGGCTGAGGCTCTCGCCCACCGCCACGGCCGAACGTCTGAAGCGGCTGACCCGCGAGGGATACATCACTGGCTACGGTGCTCGCCTCGATCCGGCGATGCTCGATCTGGGATTGCTGGTGTTCATCGAAGTGTTGCTCGACAAGACCACCGGCACGGTGTTCGACCGCTTCTCAGCGGAGGTTCGCCGCGTGCCCGAGATCTTGGAATGCCACATGGTGGCCGGAGGCTTCGACTACCTGCTCAAGGCCCGGGTGAAGGACATGGCCGCCTACCGCCGCTTTCTGGGGCAGGTCATGGTCGATCTGCCCGGCGTGAAGGAGACACGCACCTACGCGGTGATGGAGGAGGTCAAGACGGACAGCCCGCTGCCCGTGTGAACCTTACCCTTCGACGACGAGCGAGGCAGCGACGAGATCTTCCAGGGACGCGCCGACGGACTTGAACACGGTGATCTCTTCGGCGTCCCTGCGGCCAGCCTTCGCCCCGCTGCATAGGTTGTGCAGGTCGCCCGCGAGCCGGTCCTCCGACCACGTGCCGTCCGCGATCGG
The DNA here is from genome assembly GCF_001262595.1 of Methylobacterium sp. ARG-1. Taxonomy (NCBI): domain Bacteria; kingdom Pseudomonadati; phylum Pseudomonadota; class Alphaproteobacteria; order Hyphomicrobiales; family Methylobacteriaceae; genus Methylobacterium; species Methylobacterium sp. ARG-1. Next base: position 8,326 of record NZ_LHCD01000053.1, on the reverse strand, counting down.
CTGCGTCAGGTCGCCGGCCTCGCGCAGGGCCCCGGCATAGGTGTCGACATAGACACGGGCGACGCGAATCAGCGCGTCGTCGCTCTCGCGCATCGCGGGCGTAAAGGCGCCCACGAGGTCGACATGGGTACCGGGGTGGACGTGACGGCCAAGCACCAGCGGCTGCGTCGAGGTCGTGGCGCAGCTGACGATGTCGGCGGCCGAGACCGCCGCCGGAAGATCGGCCGCCGGCTCGGCGGGAAGCCCCTCCTCCCGCAGCCGCGCCGCCAGGGCCTCGGCCTTCGCTGCCGAACGACCCCAGACCAGCACGCGCCGGATCGGCCGGATGGCGACGTGCGCGTGGGCGAGCGCCGGCGAGAGGTGGCCGGTCCCGACAAGGGCAAGCACCGCGCTGTCTGGACGAGAGAGGTACGTCGAGGCGAGCGCCGAGGCGGCGGCGGTGCGGCGGTTCGTCAGCGCCTCGCCGTCGATCATCGCGCGGGGCGCTCCCGTCTTTCCATCGAACAGGACGTACACCGCGTGGACGGCGCCGAGGCCGCGCTCGGCATTGCGGGGGAACACGTTCACCAGCTTGACGCCGACCACGTCACCCCGGCGCCAGGCCGGCATGGCCAGCAGGCGACCGGGCGCCTCCGCCGCGCCGACCTCGTGGGCGGTCCGGACGGGGGCCTCGATATCGGCGGCGGCGAAGGCGCCGCGCAGAGCTTCGATCAGGCGCGGATGGTCAAGGGCGGCATGAACCGCATCGTGATCGAAGAACGGAATCAAGGGATCACCTTTGAGCGCAGTCCGAGCGCGGCGGCGCCGGGCGCGGCCGTCACGGCACGATCGGGGGATGATAGGTGAAGGTCGTCATCAGGACCGCCGCCAGCACCAGCATGATCGGCAGGTGGATCATGAACTGCACCGCCGTATAGCCGATGAGATCGCGGGATTTCAGCCCGAGCACGCCGAGCAGCGGGAGCATCCAGAACGGATTGATGAAGTTCGGCAGCGTCTCGGCGATGTTGTAGACCATCACCGTCCAGCCGAGATGGGCGCCGACCTCATTGGCCGCCTTCATCACGTAGGGGGCTTCGATCACCCACTTGCCGCCGGCCGAGGGGATGAAGAAGCCGAGCACTGCCGAGTAGATCCCGACGAGGACCGAGAAGGCCCCTGATCCGTGGGCGAGGCTGACGAACCCGTGGGCGATGGCGTCCGACAGGGTCGAGCCGTCCGCCGCCTTCACCTTGGTCAGCATGTAGGCGATGCCGCCGTAGAAGGGGAACTGGAGCAGCACGCCGGAGACGCTCGGCATCGCCTTGGCGAAGGACGCGATGAAGCCCCGCGGCCGCCAGTGCAGCAGGGCGCCGAGCAGCAGGAACACGAAGTTGTAGGTGTTGAGGCCCGACATCGTGATCAGCGGGTTGCCCGCCTTGAAGGCATCGTAGAGCCACCCGGATGCGAGGACGAGGACGAGGATCGTCAGAAGCGGACTGTGCTCCAGCCATTCGCCCGGTCGGCTCGCGCGGATCACCTTGGGCTGGGCGTCGACGAGGTCGATCCCAAGATCTGCGGCCGTTCGGGCATTCGCATCCGAGGGGGTGGTCAGGTAGCAGATCGCGGCCGAGAGCAGCGTGCCGAAGGCGACGACGACGAGGTTCTGCCACGTCAGGATGGTCTGCTCGAAGCCGATCACGCCCGTGATCGGCAGGAGCGAGGCCGGAATGCTGGCGGCATTGGCTTGCAGCTGTGCCGGCCCCGAGCTGATGCCGAGGGTGAAGCCGAAGCCGAGGCCGAGATAGCCCGCCGCGCCGGCGGCCCGGTAATCGAGGCGCAGATCCTGCCGGCGGGCGATTTCGCGCACCAGCAGGCCGGAGAAAATCAGGCTGACGCCCCAATTGAGCAGAGACAGCAAGATGCTGGTGATGCCAACGAACACCACGGCCCCGCGCCCGGTGCGCGGCAGGGCGGCGGCCCTGCGCATCAACCCGGCCACGGGGGGCGAGACGGCAACGACGTAGCCGCCGACCGCCACCAGCGCCATCTGCATGGTGAAGGGGATCAGGCTCCAGAAGCCGTCGCCGAACGCCTTGCTGATCGCAAGCGGTTCGCTCCCGTGGGCGAATACTCCCAGGGCGACGATGCAAGCTGCAATGAGAACGAAGACGTAGCTGTCGGGGAACCAACGCTCGGCGAAGGCCACGATCGCCTGCGAGACGCGCACGAGACGCCCCTCCCGGGCTAGATCCGGACTGGGCGGGGCGATGGGCGTCAAGGTAGCCGTATCGCTCATCGGTCGTGTCTTCCTTTCAGGCGTCGAGGACGAGGTCGCTGACCGGCACCGCGCGGCAGGTCAGGCAATGGTCGGGCTCGCCGTCGTAGGGGCCGAGGTGGGCGACCGACCCGGACGCGACGGGCACGCTGCAGCTTTCGCACTGGCCCGCCCGACAGCCGCTCGGCAGCCCGAGCCCCGCAGCGTCGGCCGCGTCGAGCAGGGTTCCGGCGGAGGGCGTCCAGGTGAAGCCCGTTCCGCTGCGGGCAAGGCGCACGGTTCGCGGTGCAAGGTCAGAAGGCACGGCCATGGCCGACGCAAAGCTCTCGCTGAACACGTCGAAGCGCGGGACGCCGAGTCTCGTCAGGGCCGCCCTCCCGTCGCGGAGGAAGGCATCCGGCCCGCACAGGTACACGAGAGGGCGGCACGCCGGATCCGGCAGGGCCAGCTCGGACATGGCCGGCCGACCGGCCCGCTCGTAATCGACCCCGAGCCGATCCTCCGGGCGCGGGCGCGTGAACACGCGGGTGATCCGCAGGCGTGGGAGGGCCGCCGCGGCCTCGCGGAGGCGGACCCCGAAGGCCTCCTCCGCTCCGTTGCGGGAGATCGCGACCAGATGCACCTCGGGCGCGGAGTCCGGGCGTGCGGCAAGCGCGGCGAGGTAGCCTACGAACGGGGTGATGCCGATCCCGGCCGCCAGCAGGACGATGGGGCGCCCCCCCCCAAGCGGCGGAGTGAACGTGCCCGCCGGCATTTCGAGCTCGACCGGATCGCCGGGCTTCAGCCCGTGGACGAGGCTCGACATTCGTCCGGCCGGCCGGCCTTCCTGCGCGGCGTGGTGCTTGACGCCGATCTCGTAGGTCTCCGGCGTCAGGGCGTCACCCGTCAGGGAATAGGCGCGGCTGAGGCCCGGGACTGTGGCGTGGAGGATGGCGTATTGGCCGGGAAGGTAGGCGGGAAGAGGACCGTCATCCGCAGGCGCGAGAGTGAACGCGGCGATGTCCGCCCCCTCGCGCCGCAGCGACGCGACGCGGAACGAGCGCCGGCCTTGCCAACGTCCGCGATTGGCCCCGACGGCGCGGACAAGCTCGCAAGCCACCGCCCGCAGGGGCACGGAACCACTTACCGGATCGCGGGCCACGTCGGACAGGGCGGCATTGACGTTGGCGCTCGTCGACCCGGCAACCGGCGAGCCCTCACGCCCCAGGGGCGGGCAATCCTCCCACCAGCCAAACTCCGTGATCACCGTCCCGCTCGGCAGCGTCGCGTCGATGCGCGCCCGCAGGTGGGCCTCGCCGTGAGCGGTCCGCAAGATGACGGCATCGCCCTCGGCGATCCCGCGGAGGCGGGCGTCGTCGGGCGCCACCTCGACGGTCGGCGCTGCCGCGCGCTTCCGCAGCGAGGCGATGTGGCGGTAGGCACTGTGCACATACCAACCGGTCTTGGCGGTCGACATCACCAGCGGCAGGCCGGGCTCGTCGAGTCCTGCGGGCTCGACATGGCGGGCGAGAGGGGGCTGTCCATGCGCGAGCAGATCCTCGGAGTAGAGCGTGATCCGCCCCGTCGCCGTGGGAAAACCGGCGACCGACCCGTCCTGGCGGAGGGCTTCGTATTTGCGCCGGGCAGTCGGCTGAGGCAGGCGGATGCCCCCGGGGCATGCCCGTAGGTCGTCTACCGTCAGCCCGACGGGCGCGAGCTGGTAATTCCAGCCGGCTTCAATCGAGCCGCCGAAGAACTGTTCGCCATGCCCGAGGCGACAGGCGAGATCGAAGGCGATGGCGTAGTCGGAGCGGGTGCCGCCCAGGGGCGGCACCATGGCTTGGCGCAGCTGCACCAGTTCCACCGCTTCCTGCGTGATCTCGAACCCGACCTTCAGCGCCTCGCGCTCCCAGGGCAGACTCGCCGGCAGGACGATGTCGGCATTCGCGGCGGTCGGATTCAGGAACATGTCGACGTGGACGTGGAAGTCCAGCGCTTCCAGAGCGGCTTGGTTGCGGCCCGTATCCCCCTGCGAGACCACGAAGTTCGTACCGAAGCTCATCAAGCCGCGCACGCGGTAGGGCACGCTCTCGAGCACGGCGCGGGTGAAGTCGCGAGCGGTGATCCATCCCCGGCTCGGCGGCCCGAGGGGCAATTCGGCCAAGCCGAGGGCCTTTGCCCGCTGCGCCGGGGCCAGCAGATCGTAGGCATTCACCGATCGGGTCGGAGGGGCGGTCGTCCAGAGGTTGCCGCCGTCGCGGTCAACGGCTCCCGTAAGGGCGTAGAGCGTCGCGATCGCACGCTCGGTGGTGGTGGCGTTGGTGTGTTGCCCCACCCCCGTCCAGGAATGGTAGGCGAGCCGTGGCGCGCCCGCGAAGAGCGCGTTGAAGCGCGCGATCGCCGCAGGATCGAGTTGGGTGATCGCAGCGACACGGGCCGGATCGTAAATGTCGGCCTCTTCGGTCAGCAGGCGCAGGACACTGGCACACGCGCGCCTGTTGCCCGCGGCGTCCATCAGGCGGACCTGTGTGTCGAGTTGCGCGGCAGCACCGGCAGTCGGGTCGCGTGGGTCGCGCGGCTGCGGCCGCCCCGCTTCGTCGAGCACGACAAAGCCGCTGGCGCCGGGCCACAACTCGGCGGCCTTCAGAAGACGTCCAGTGGCACGATCGACGAGGAACGCCGCGTCCGTCCAGTCGTGGACGAAGGTCCTGTCGTAGCTTCCCTCCCGCAGAAGGTGGCGGATCGCCCCCATCGCCAGGGCTCCGTCCGCCCCCGGGCGGATCGGTAGCCAGAGGTCGGCCGTCTCGCCGGAGCCGCCGCGCTTGGGATCGACCACCACGACGGTCGCTCCGCGCCTGCGGGCGTCCGCGATGCGTGTCGCTTGGGCGAGCCACGTGCGGGTCGGGTTGTGGCCCCACAGCACGATGGTATCGGCCGTCTCGTAATCGGGGGTGCCGATCCCGCGGCCGAAGGTCAGGGCGTGGGCGAAATCCTTGTGCCAGCCGCAGATCTCGACGGCGTAGATCAGATTGGGGCTGCCGAAGACCCGGACGAACCGCTCCACCCATTCGAAGCTGTCGACCATCGGCGTGCCGCTCGGCGTGGTGACCGCGAAGGCGACCGTCTCAGCGCCGTGCCGTGCACGCAGATCCCCGAGACGGGCGGCAATGTCTGTCATCGCCTCGTCCCAGCCGATCTCGACCCAGCCCGGATCCGCACTGCCGCGCTCCCGGGTGCGACGAAGGGGCGTCGTCAAGCGGCGGGGGCTACCAAGAAGTTCCGGTGCAGCCCGTCCCTTGGCGCAGAGCGCTGCGCCGGTCGGATGCGCGGGATTCGGTGCGACGGACACGAGCCGTCCGCCCTCGATCCTGTTGAGCGATCCGCAACGCGATCGGCACAGGGTGCAATAGCCTTCCTTGATGTCAGCAGACATGGAAGCAGCCTCAGTAGCGCGTCACGCATTACCATTGGGGTGGTGGTAGTTCAAGCGAGGGCCGAAACACGCTATTGGTCCTGCCGGGAGAAGGCGTGCCGTGCTGGATCGCAAAGATCGAACCCATCCGCTCGCGACGGAGGAGAACTTGCGGGAGCGAGTCGAGCGCCAGTTACGCCTCGACATACTCGCCGGTACGATCGAGCCGGGCACGGTATTCTCAGTCCCCTCGCTCTCCCGTTCTCTCGGGATCTCGACGACGCCGGTTCGGGAGGCGCTTCTCCAGCTTGCCGCCGATGATTTGCTGCAGCCAATCCGCAATCGCGGTTTCCGAGTTGTCGATCCGACGCTCGACGAGCTGCGCAACCTGTTCGAGGTTCGCGTGCAGCTTGAAGCTCAGGCCTTCGCGAAAGTCGTGCGGGCCGGAGCTGTCGACGTTGACGACCTCATGAAATGGGCTGACGAGATTGCGAGGGCTGTGCGGGATCGTGATGTGCCGGCCTATCTCGTGGCGGACCGGTCCTTCCACGAAGCGCTCTTGTCCCGTGCGGGCAACCCAATCCTTACCGGCATCGTCATGAAGCTGCGCGACAAGATGCGGCTTTACGGCATACGCTCGAAGGCTGGGCGGACGAGACAGGACGCGTCTGTGGCAGAGCACTACCGCATCGTCGACCTCGTTACAGGGCGGGTCAAGGACGATGCGATGACCCTGATGACGGACCACATCATGGCCTGGGAGCCGGTCTTTACGGAAGCAGTGCTGATGCGGCCAATCAACTGAGTTCCGCTTATTGCTGCTTGCGCTCTAGTAAAAGGGCCATTTTCCAGGAATGTATTGGCTGCAATCCTCAACTCACTGCTCAGTGTGTAGGCGTTTCAGTGTCGAAGGGCGTCCGCTTCGGGGGATGTGAGCAGGCCCCTCGAATGACTGAGATGGGCGCAAAGCGGAACGTCTGCTTCCGGGCAGCGACCCAATGACGGCTCACCGCCCGTTCCGGACATCTAGAGCGTTTTCGGTTTGGGCTGAATCGGCTTGGTTGGGTTCACGCGGCGCTGGAAGGCTGATTCACTCGGCCGGTCGACAGCCGGAGTGATGCATGGCCGTCCCTACAGCTTGGACCTGCGCGAGCGAGTGGTGACCGCGGCTGCGGCGACCTTGCGCCGTCAGGCGGCCGCCCGCTTCGGGGTCGGCCAGGCAACCGCGATCCGCTGGATGGCGGCGCTCGCCGCGACTGGGACGGTGGTCGCCCGGCCACAGGGGCGTGCCCGCCGCTCCAAGCTCGACCCGTACGAGACGTTCCTGCGTACGCTGATCGACGAGAAGGTTGACATCACCCTGGAAGAGATGCGCGCCCGGTTGCAGGACGAGCATGGCCTCACCGTCGGGCTCGGCACGCTGTGGGCCTTCCTCGACGCGCGACCTGACGTACAAGAAAAGACGGCCCACGCCGCAGAGCAGGATCGGCCGGACATGAAGGCCGCCCGGGAAGCGTGGTTCGAGAGCCAGCCCGATCTCGACCCGGACCGGCTGGTGTTCCTCGACGAGACGTGGACCGCTACCAACATGGCCCGCACCCGCGGGCGCTGTCCCCGCGGCCAGCGGCTGCGCTCCCCCGTCCCGCACGGTCATTGGAAGACCACGACCCTGGTGGCGGGCCTGCGCCTGTCCGGGATCACCGCGCCGTTCGTGCTCGACGGGCCGATCAACCGCGATGCCTTCCAAGTCTACGTCGATCAGGTCCTGGTGCCCGAACTTGCACCCGGGGACATCTTGATCATGGACAATCTCGGCAGCCACAAAGGCCCGGCCGTGCGCGCGGCGATCGAGGCGGCGGGCGCGCAGCTCCTGTTCCTCCCGCCCTACTCGCCGGACTTCAATCCGATCGAGATGGCGTTCTCAAAGTTGAAGGCGGGGCTGCGCAAGGCTGCCGAGCGCACGCGCGAAGGGCTCTGGACCACAATCGGGCGGCTCGTCGATGCCGTCACGCCCGACGAGGCCGCAAACTTCTTCGTCGCGGCAGGATACGACCCCGATTAAACCGAAACCGCTCTAGTGCACTGACGCGGTCAGAGGATTCACGGGGGGCGTGATGCATGCGAGTCTGGGCGATGGCTCAGACCGTCTGCGTGCTCCTCGACGACGCCACCAAGTTGGCGTTGTCCACGATCGCCGGTGATCGATCCCGCCCGCTCAAGCACATCCTGCGGGCGCGCATCGTCCTGCTCTCGTTCGAACGCTTGAGCGTGCAGGACGTGGCTCGGCAGGCCGGCGTCAGCCGGCCCGCAGTCTGGCGCTGGCAGCAGCGCTTTGCCGAGGAGGGCGTTGAGGGCCTGCTGCGGGACAAGACCCGCCCACCCGGCACCCCGCCGCATTCCACCCACACAGTGGCGAAGGTGCTGGCGCTGACGTGTTCGGAACCGCCGGACGAGGTCGCGCACTGGACCGGCCGCGCCGTCGCTGCGCGGACCGGCATCTCACTCCGCTCCGTGCAGCGGATCTGGCAGGAGCACCGCCTGCAACCGCATCGAGTGCCGACCTTCAAGCGCTTCCACGACCCGGCCTTCGCCGAAAAGGTCGAGGATGTCGTCGGTCTCTATATGCAACCGCCCGCCCACGCCGTCGTGCTGTCCATCGACGAAAAGTCCCAGATCCA
>NZ_LHCD01000052.1:0-25795 GCF_001262595.1 Methylobacterium sp. ARG-1 | reverse complement strand
GCCGCCCGCCGCCACCAGGGCGGTGGGCCGGCCGGCGACCCCCGAGAAGGCGCGCAGGGCCACCCGGGCGCGGTCCACCACCACGTCGACCACGGCGGCCTGGAAGCTGGCGCACAGGTCAGCGACGTCGCGCTCGGCCAGCGGGGCGATCCGCTCGGCCTCGATCCGCAGGGCGGTCTTGAGGCCCGACAGAGAGAAATCCGCCTCGCGCCGGCCCAGCATCGGCCGGGGCAGGGCAAAGCGCTCGGGATCACCGGATTCGGCCATGCGCTCGACCTCGGGGCCGCCGGGATAGCCGAGGCCCAGCAGCTTGGCCGCCTTGTCGAAGGCCTCGCCGATCGCGTCGTCCACCGTCGAGCCGAGGCGCACGTAATCGCCGACCCCGCGCACGGCGACGAGCTGGGTGTGGCCGCCCGAGGCCAGCAGGAGCAGGTACGGAAAGGCGAGGCCGTCGGTCAGCCGCGCGGTGAGTGCGTGGGCCTCGAGGTGGTTCACGGCGAGGAGCGGCTTGCGGGTCACCAGCGCCAGGGTCTTGGCGGTGACGAGGCCGACCAGCACGCCGCCGATCAGCCCGGGCCCGGCCGCCACCGCGATCCCGTCGAGGTCGGCGAAGCCGATCCCGGCCCGGTCGAGTGCGCGGGCGATCAGGCGGTCGAGCACCTCGACATGGGCACGGGCAGCGATCTCGGGCACGACGCCGCCATAGGCGGCATGCTCGGCGATCTGGCTCAGGACCTCGTTGGCGCGGATCCGCCCGGCCCCGTCCTCATCGACGGACACCACGGAAGCGGCGGTCTCGTCGCAGGTGGTCTCGATGCCGAGCACGGTCTTCACGGGCCACTCCCTCGATCAACGGACCTGCAGGCCCCCGCCCGGAAGCCTGCCGGGCGGGCGTAATCCGGGCGCCCGGCAGGCGCAATGACCGCCCGGGCGCCGAACGGCCGCTCAGTCGACCGCGATCATCACGTCGGAGGCCTTCACCACCGCGTAGGCCGGGCCGCCGGCCACGAGCTTGAGCGAATCGACCGCCTCGTTGGTGATCGAGGCGGTGATCACCTGGCCGGGGCTGATCTCGATCTTCACGTGGGCCGTGGTCGAGCCCTTGTCGACCGACACGACCGTGCCCTTGATGACGTTGCGCGCGCTGATCTTCATGCTGTGCCGCAAAGCTCCCTGGAAAGCCCCCTGGCCGCCCCGGGCGGCGTCCGGGGCGTCTCCTACAACATGGCGCGGGTCGGCGCGACCACCCCGGGGCGGCGGCGGGCCGGAGGCCAGCCCGGGGCAAGCCCGCGCCAGGCGGCATCAGCCCTGCAGGGCGGCGGCCTGTGTCTCGAAGCTCGCCAGGTCGAAATAGTCCCGCCATTCCGTGATCGCGCCGCCGACGACGCGCAGGCTGCCCATGGTCGGCAGCGCGATCCGGCCGCCCTGCGCGTCGGTGAACAGATCGAATCGCTCGGTCAGCACGGTATCGCCGTCCTGGGCCAGGCGCAGGAGCCGCCACTCGACCCGGATGCGGCTGCCGATCCCGAAATCCTTATGGAAGCGCCGGGCGTTCTCCCGCCCCCGGATCTCCGGCAGCGGGATGTTGTGGTAGAGGACATCCTCAGCCAGGAGGTCGATCGCCTCGTCGAACCGGTCGGCGTTGATCCGGTCGAAGAAGCGCCGCACCAGGGCGGCTTCGGGCATGTCCGTGGGCATCGGCGGTCTCGTGTCCTGGGTCCGGGATCGGGGGCGCGGCGGGGCCGGGCGGACTAGAGCCATTCCCGATCGCGTTGCAATCGAGAATGGCTCTAAGTCTTTGATTTGGCGCGCTCGCTTGCGCCGAATCGGTATCCACTTCGGCGGCGAGCGCTCTACCCCCGGATGAAGGCGAGGATGTCGGCGTTCAGCGTCTCGGCCGCGACGGTCAGCATCCCGTGGCTGAAGCCCGGATAGGTCTTGAGGGTCCCGTTCGGCAGCAGCTTGATCGCCGCGCGGGCGGCGGCGTCGATCGGCACGATCTGGTCGTCCTCGCCGTGCAGGACCAGCGTCGGCACGGTGATCGCCCGGAGGTCCGTGGTCTGATCGGTCTCCGAGAAGGCCTTGATGCCGTCGTAATGCGCCTTGGCGCTGCCCATCATGGCCTGGCGCCACCAGTTCAGGATCACGCCCTGGTGGATCGTCGCGCCGGCGCGGTTGAAGCCGTAGAACGGGCCGGTCGGCACATCGAGGAAGAACTGCGCCCGGTTGGCGGCGAGCCCCTGGCGGAAGCCGTCGAACACCGCGATCGGCAGGCCGCCCGGATTGTCGGCGGTCTGGAGCATGAGCGGCGTCACGGCGCTGACCAGCACGAGCTTGGCGACGCGGCCCTCCGGCTGGCCGTACCGGGCGACGTAGCGCGCCGCCTCGCCGCCGCCGGTGGAATGGCCGATATGGATGGCCTCGCGCAGGTCCAGATGCCGGACGACGGCGGCCGCGTCGGCGGCGTAATCGTCCATCGTGTGGCCCTCGGAGATCTGGGCCGACCGGCCGTGACCGCGCCGGTCATGCGCGACCACGCGGAAGCCGTGCGCCGCGAAGAACAGCATCTGCGCGTCCCAATCGTCGGCGGAGAGCGGCCAGCCGTGGTGGAAGACGATCGGCTGCGCGTCCCGCGGGCCCCAGTCCTTGAAGAAGATCTCGACGCCATCGGGAGTGGATACGAAGGGCATACGGGTACTCCTTGCCGCTTTCCGGATCGACGCGGGCCGATGACCAGTAGAGCGCCGATCGTTTCAGGACGATGATGGTGCGGGCACCGACGGCGGGGGATCCACAATCGATGCCGGGATGCCGGAATCAGGCGGATTGGCCGCCGTCGACGTTCAGCGTGGCGCCCGTCACGTAACCGGCATCGGGACCGACCAGGAACGCGACCGCGGCCGCGATGTCCTCGGGCTGGCCGTAGCGGCCGAGCGCGGCGAGCCCCTTCAGCGTCTCGGCGAAGGGCCCGTCCTCCGGGTTCATCTCGGTGTTGATCGCCCCCGGCTGCACGAGGTTGACCGTGATGTTGCGGGGACCGAGATCCCGCGCCCAGCCCCGCGTATAGGCCGCCACGGCGGCCTTGGTGGCGATGTAATCGGCCGCCCCCGCGAACGGGACGTGGTCGGCGCCCGTGGTGCCGATCGAGACGATGCGGCCGCCCGCCGGCATCAGGGGCGCGGCGGCCCGGACCGCGGCGGCGACGCCCGTCACGTTGATAGCGAGCTGCCGGTCGAAGGCGGCGCGGTCGGCGTTCGGGTCGTCGACCAGGCCGGTGACGAAGACGCCGGCCGAGTTGACCAGGATGTCGAGCCGCCCGAACGCGGCGTGAACCTGCCGGACCAGGCCGGCGACCGCGGCGATGTCGGCCTGATCGGCCTGGATGGCGAGCGCCCGGCGCCCGAGCGCCTTGAGCTCTCCAGCGATCCCGTCGGCCCGCGCCCGCGAGGCGGCGTAGCTGAAGGCCACGTCGGCGCCGTCCCGGGCCAGACGGCGCACGATGGCGGCGCCGATGCCGCGCGATCCGCCGGTGACCAGGGCCACCTTGCCCGCGAGGGGTTGAGAATCCTGGCCCACGGCGTCACTCCTGCTGCTCCGGTGACGCGGGTATGGCCGATGCATTCCCCCGTGGTGTAGCCGGAATACGCTTGGTACACCTTCAACCGACGATTGAAGGCGCCATCGTGGAAACCCTCGCCAACCTGGAATCCTTCATCCGCAGCGCCGAGCACGGCAGCTTCTCGGAGGCCGCCCGGCGCCTGTCGCTGACGCCGGCCGCGGTCAGCCGGAACGTCGCCATGCTGGAGCGGAATCTCGGCGTGCGGCTGTTCCACCGCTCGACGCGAAAGCTCAGCCTGACGGAAGCGGGCGAGACCTTCCGCCTCGCGATCGCCGACAACCTGGAGGGCCTCCAGGCGGCGATCGCCGGGCTCGCCACTCTGGGCGGCGAGCCGGCCGGGACCCTGAAGGTGAGCATGGCGCCGACCTTCGGCACGATGCACCTCCTGCCGCTGCTGCCGGGCTTCCTCGCCCGCCATCCGCGGATCCGCCCGGAATGGCACTTCGAGAACCGGCGGGTCGATCTCGTCACCGAGGGCTACGACGCCGCGATCGGGGCCGGGTTCGACCTGTCCCCCGGCCTCATCGCCCATACCCTGGCCCCGGCCCACGTTATCGCGGTCGCTGCCCCCGCCTACATGGCCGGTCGGGCGCTGCCCGCCGACCCGACCGGGCTTCAGGCACTGCAGGGCATCGTCATGCGCTCGCTCCGGACCGGCCGCCTCCAGCGCTGGACCATGCGCAACGCCGCGGGCGCGGAGAGGCCCGCACCGCTGCCGGCCTCGATCATCGTCAACGACCCGGATGCCATGCAGCAGGCCGCCCTGCTCGGGCTCGGCGTCGCCATGGTCGCGGTGCCCGACGTCGTGGAGACGCTCAAGAGCGGCCGCCTGCTCCGGCTCGCGCCCGACTGGTACGCCGATGCGGGGGCGATCTCGCTCTACTACACCAGCCGGACGCTGCTGCCGGCCAAGACCCGGGCCTTCGTCGACTGGGTCACCGAGGCCTTCAGGGAGCAGCGGCTGGCCGAGCGTTTTTCGGGGCTTTCGGCTTCCTAAGCCGGCCCCGTGAGGTCAGGCGGCCCGGGCCTTGGCGACGAGGTCGTCCAGGATGCCGAGGATCGCGGCCGGCGTGTCGATCGCCGCCATGTCCGCCCCGATCGCCCGCGCCCGCGCGCCGTAGGACGGCTCGGACAGGATCCGCTCGACCGCCGCGCGCAGATCCGCGGCCTCGGGCCGCTGCGCGGGGATCTCGATGCCCACGCCCGACCAGGCCACCCGCGCGCCGACCTCGGCCTTGTCCTCGGTGCGCCCCGCCGCCACGATCGGCACTCCGGCCCGCAGGGCGAGCTGGACCGTCCCGTAGCCGCCGTTGGTGACCAGCACGTCGACCTTCGGCAGCAGCGCCGCGAAATCGAGGAACTCGGCGAGCCGGGCGTTCTTCGGGATCGGTCCGCGCACGTTCTCGATCGGCCGGCGGCCGGTGGTGACCAGCACCAGCAGGTCGTCGCGCCCGGCCAACGCCGCGAGGGTCGGCTCGACGAGCTCACCGAGATCGACGTTGGCGACGGTGCCCTGGGTCACGAGCACGATTTTCTTCGACCCGTCGAGCTCGTCCCACCAATCCGGTCGCGCGGCATCCCGCTGCGGCGGGGGCGGGGGCAGGGCGCCCACGAACCGGACATGGCCGGCCAGCGACCCGAAATCGTACTCGAAGGCCGGGACGGTGGTCTGCAGGAACGCGTCGGCCATGAGATGGCGCGAGTGCAGCACCGAGCAGGGCAGCGGTGGCAGCCCCATCGCGGCGAGCTTCGCATCCGCGTAGGCGCGGACCGGCGCACCGAACACGGCCTCTGCGCCGGCCGCCATGGCCGCGTAGGTCTCCCGCGTGGCCGCGTCGCGCGCCGGCGGCAGCCCGATCATGCTCGGGGCGCCGTCCGGCCTGTCCGCCACCATGATCGTGATGCTGCAGGCGACGATCGGCGGCCGGGGCCTCGCGCGATCCAGGAACAGGGGCGTCGTGCCGAAGAACAGATCGTCGACCACGACGATGTCGGGGCGGTCCGTCGCGATGATCCGGCGCAGCGTCTCGGCCTGCGCCGGCATCGGATCGAGGAAGAGGCGCTCGAAATTGTAGCGCAGCTGCTCCGGGCCCGGGGGCAGGCTGGCGCGCTCGGGCAGCACGTCCTCGATCCGGGTGAGGTCGAGATCCGCGCCGGGATCGAACGGCAGGAAGCGGGCGCCCGAGGCCTCGACGGCGTGCCGGAGATACGTGGCCGTGGCGACCACCGCCTCGTCGTCGCGCGCCAGGACCATGCGCGCGATGGCGAGCAGCGGGTTCAGGTGGCCGGCGACCGGTGTGGCGGCGAACAGGATCTTCATGCGGTACCCGCTGCTGTGACGGAGCGGGCGATGACGAGGTCACGCGCCGGCCTGCGCGCGGCGCTGGGCGACCGGTCCCGCTCCTGTCCGGGTGTCTGCGCCGTGCAGGCTACGACAGCGTTTCGCCCGCCCGGGATCCGGTTACAGGCGTAACGCCGCGCTAATCCGGGTCCCCCTCGGGATCGGCCTCCGCCTCCTCCGGGATGGGGGCGGCGCCCCAGGCGATCAGCGCCGCGTTGAGGTCATCGAGAACGAAGTGCCGGGCGCTGTCGCGGTCGTAGCCCTCGCCCAGGAGCTCGTCGTAATCGGTGAAGACGTGGCGGGCATAGGTCACCAGGGCCAGGCGGGCGGCCGTCTCGGGGGCGGCGCCGCGCAGGCCCGGGCTCGCCAGCGCCCGATCGAGGGTGGCGTCGGCCTCGAAGGCGGGCAGGCGCGGGGCGATGCGGGCGAGCGCCTCAGCCACGGCCTCACGGCGGTTCCGGGGCGGGGGCAGGGGGGCGCTCACCGGACGGCCTCCGGCCCGGGCACCATGATTTCGCCGCCGCGGGCGGCTACTGCGCTCGCCGGCCCAGTGGATGCCGCTTCGGCACGCGCCAGCGCATCACGACAAAGGCTTAGCGCCGCATCCAATTGCAACGCGCTCTGATGCGGCACTAATGTCATCGGCAGTTGAGGCGGGGCAGACAGACAACCCGCCGTCGGGGAGATCAGGTCCATGGCAACGATCCGTCACGCGGTGATCCTGGGCGTCCTGCTCGGGGCGGCGCCGGCCCTGGCTCAGAGCCCGGCCAATCCGGACGGCGCCCGGGTCGGCCGCCGGATCACCGCGACGGGCCAGACCAAGCCGCCGAGCCCGGCCGTCACGGGCACGTCCCGGCCGGTCAACGAGGTCGCGATGATCAAGGCGCAGAAGGCCGCGGAAGCCCGCTCCAAGGCGTGGGACAGCAAGATGCGCCACACGATGGGGACGATCTGCAACGGCTGCTGAGCCCGCATACGACAAGGGGCCGCCCCTGCGGGCAGCCCCTTTTTGTTCGTCGACGGTCCGAAACACACCCCGCCACCGGCTCGGCGCCGGGGTGTGATCCCAAAAATCAGCGGGAGTAGAACTCGATGACGAGGTTCGGCTCCATCTGCACCGGGTAAGGCACCTCGGACAGGCTGGGGATGCGGGTGACGCGGGCGGTCATCTTGGCGTGATCGGCCTCGATGTAGTCCGGCACGTCGCGCTCGGGCAGCTGGGTCGCCACGATGACGATCTCGAGCTGGCGGGACGATTCCTTGACCTCGATCAGGTCACCGGCCTTCACCTGGTAGCTCGGGATGTTCACCCGGACACCGTTGACCTTGACGTGGCCGTGGTTGACGAACTGGCGCGCCGCGAACGGGGTCGCCACGAACTTCGCCCGGTACACCACGGCGTCGAGGCGCCGCTCGAGCAGGCCGACCAAGTTCTCGCCGGAATCGCCGCGCAGGCGGATCGCCTCGGCGTAGTAGCGGCGGAATTGCTTCTCGGTGATGTTGCCGTAATAGCCCTTGAGCTTCTGCTTGGCGCGCAGCTGCGTGCCGAAGTCGCTCATCTTGCCCTTGCGGCGCTGGCCGTGCTGGCCGGGGCCGTATTCGCGGCGGTTGACGGGGCTCTTCGGGCGGCCCCAGATGTTCTGGCCCATGCGGCGGTCGAGCTTGTGCTTCGCCTGAATCCGCTTCGACATTTCTTCGCGTCCTCTCGTGACCGAGATTGAGGAACGCGCCCTCCTTTTCCCGGACATTCAGGTCGGGGACGACAGGGCGGGAGGATCCCGCCCACGGGTGCGCGTGAAAACGCGACGGGGCCCCGTGCGGAGCCCCATCGACGGCCGGGTCTTTAGGGGATGGACCCGCCCGGGTCAACCATAGGAGGTTTTTGGGGGTGGCCGAGACTTTCGGAATCCGGCGTGGGGCGCCAACCGACGCGGCGGCGATCCGGGCGCTGGTGGACGCGGCCTACGCCAAGTGGATCCCGCTGATCGGCCGTCTGCCGACGCCGATGCAAGCCGATTACGCGCAGGCCGTGCGGCACCATCGGTTCGACCTGCTCCAATCCGGCGAAGGGTTGGCGGCGCTGATCGAGACTCTGCGCAGAGACGACGATCTGCTGATCGTCAACGTCGCGGTCCATCCGAATGATCAGGGCCGCGGCTTCGGCACCGCGCTCCTGACCCACGCCGAGTCGATCGCCGCCGAAGCGGCGCTTCTGCGGCTGCGGCTCTACACGAATAAAAAATACACGGCGAACCTGCGCCTCTACGCCGCCCTCGGCTACCGGGTGGAGCGGGAAGAGCTGTATGCCGGCCCGGGCCGGACGCTGGACGACGACATCACCGTGTACATGGTCAAGGATCTCGGCCCGGGACAGCATCGGGCCTGAAGCCCCGATGCTGTCATCTGATGGCAGCGACTCGGGTGTAGACGTGCCCGATGTCCCGCTCGGAACGTTTGTTCGATCTGCTCCACGTCCTGCGACGGCACCGGCGACCGGTCAGCGGGCGCGCGCTGGCGGAGGAAATTGGCGTGAGCCTGCGCACCCTCTACCGGGACATCGCGAGCCTCCAGGCGATGGGCGCGTCCATCGAAGGGGAGCCCGGGATCGGCTACGTCCTGAAGCCGGGCTTTCTGCTGCCGCCGCTGATGTTCAGCCCGGAGGAGATCGAGGCCCTGGTCCTCGGTTCGCGCTGGGTCGCCGACCGCGCCGACGATCGGCTGAGCGGCGCCGCCCGGAGCGCGCTCGCCCGGATCGGCGCGGTCCTGCCCGACGATCTGCGCGAGACCTTCGAGAGTGCGGCGCTGCTGGTCGGCCCAGGCACGCCCGCACCCGCCGACGCGGTCGATCCCGCTCTGCTGCGCCGGGCGATCCGCACCGAGCGCAAGCTGGCGCTCCGCTATCGCGACGGGGCGGGTGCGGTGTCCGAGCGGATCGTCTGGCCGTTCGCGCTGGCGTTCTTCGACTCCGTGCGCATCCTGCTGAGCTGGTGCGAGCTGCGCCAGGGTTTCCGGCATTTCCGCACCGAGCGGATCGCCGCTGCAGAGTTGCTCGATGCCCGCTACCCGAAGCGTCGGCAGGCCCTGCTTAAGGACTGGCGGCGCGCTGAGGGCATCACCGACCCGGCTCCTTGATGCTGCCGGAATCTAGCAGCGGCGCCGGATATCGAGGTTGCGCCCTCACCGACAGGAGCGACCGATGGCCGAACCCAGCAACATCCTTCTCTACGTCACCGACCCGGAGGCCAGCGCACGCCTCTACGCGCGACTGCTCGGCCGGGAGCCGGTTGAGGCGAGCCCGACCTTCGTACTGTTTGCGCTGCCCTCAGGGCTGGCGCTGAGCCTGTGGGCGCGGAACGGTGTCGTACCGGCCCCCACGCAAGCGGGCGGTGGCGGCGAGATCGGCTTCCGGGTGGACACGGCCGCACGCGTAGACGCGATCCACGCCGACTGGCAGGCCGAGGGGGCCGAGATCCTCCTGCAGCCCACGGATCTCGATTTCGGCCGGAGCTTCGTCGCCGTTGATCCGGACGGGCACCGGTTGCGGATCTACGCGCGCGCCCAGGCACAATAGGCGCTGCTATCGGGCTCCGCCCCGATACCCCGCCAAAGGGCTGAGCCCTTTGGAAACCCGAACCGGTCAGGTCACCACGCTCGGCTCGGCCCGGCCGGTGCGGGGCTCGATCTCCGCGAGGGCACGGGCCGCCGCCACGACCGGGGCCAGCACCTCGGCCACGGGGAGGTCGAGGCTCGCGGGGTCAGCCTCGTAGCGCTCCAGATAGACCCGGAGCGTCGCCCCGGCGGTGCCGGTGCCCGAGAGGCGGAAGACCACGCGGGCATCCTCGGCGAAGCTGATCCGGATGCCCTGGCGCTCGGTGAGCGAGCCGTCCACCGGGTCGCGATAGGCGAACTCGTCCGCCGTCGAGACCGTGAGGTCGCCGATGCGGGTGCCCGGCAGGCCGGCGAGCTTTTCACGCAACGCCTCCATCAGGCCGTTGGCGGCGTCGGACTCGACCTCCTCGTAATCGTGGCGGGCGTAGTAGTCCCGCCCGTGAGTCCGCCAATGGGCCCGCACCAGCGCGTCGGCGCGCTCGCCCGTGGCGGCCAGGATGTTGAGCCAGAGCAGCACCGCCCAGAGCCCGTCCTTCTCGCGCACGTGGTTCGAACCGGTGCCGGCGCTCTCCTCGCCGCACAGGGTGATCAGGCCGGCATCGAGCAGGTTGCCGAAGAACTTCCAGCCGGTCGGCGTCTCGTAGGCCTGGATGCCCAGGGCCGCCGCGACCCGGTCGGCGGCGCGGCTCGTGGGCATCGACCGGGCGATGCCGGCCAGCCCGCCCGCATAGCCCGGGGCCCGGTGGGCATGGGCGGCGAGCAGCGCGAGGCTGTCGCTCGGCGTCACGAACAGGCCCGGCGCCACGATCATGTTGCGGTCGCCGTCGCCGTCCGAGGCGCCGCCGAAATCCGGCGCGTCCGGGCCCTGCATCAGGTCGAACAGGTCGTGGCAGTGGACCGGGTTCGGATCCGGGTGGTGGCCGCCGAAATCCTCCTTCGGGACGGCGTTGACCACCGTGCCGGCGGGGGCGCCGAGCATCCCCTCCAGGATCGCCGTCGCGTAGGGGCCGGTGACCGCGCTCATCGCGTCGAAGCGCATGCGGAAGCCCGAGGCGAACAGGCGCGACACCGCGTCGAAATCGATCAGCGTCCGCATCAGTTCGGCGTAATCGGCCACCGGGTCGATGACCGCGACCGTCATGGCGCCGAGCCGGGTCTCGCCCAGGGTGTCGAGGTCGAGATCCGGGGCCTCGACCAGGCTGTAGCGGGTGAGCGCCTTGGCCCGCTCGAAGATCGCGTTGGTGACGGTCTCGGGCGCCGGGCCGCCATTGGCAGCGTTGAACTTGATGCCGAAATCACCGTCCGGCCCGCCCGGATTGTGGCTCGCCGATAGGACGATGCCGCCGAGCGCCCCGGACTTGCGGATCACGCAGGAGGCCGCCGGGGTCGAGAGCAGGCCGCCGCGCCCGACCAGCACCCGGCCGAAGCCGTTGCCGGCAGCGAGCCGAAGGGTCTTCTGCACCACCTCGCGGTTGAGGAACCGCCCGTCGCCGCCCAGAACCAGGGTCGCGCCCGCCTTGTCCGGCAGGGTGTCGAAGATCGCCTGGACGAAATTCTCGACGTAGTTCGGCTGCCGGAACACCGGCACCTTCTTGCGCAGCCCGGAGGTGCCCGGCTTCTGGTCGGGGAAGGGCGTGGTGTCGACGGTCGTCGGAGTCGTCATGGACGGGCGTCTCCCTGAATCTTCCGCCTCAATGCCCGCCCGGGGGCCCGGCGTCACCCGTGCGGGGCAGGATCGGGAGGGCTTTGTCACAGCGGTTTGAGCGGATCGCGCGACGAAACCGGTTCCTCGTGTGCCGGCAAGGCTCACCAGCGGTTGCGCCCGCCAGACTCCGGCGGTTGTATCGCCCGATCCGCCAGATAAGGCGGCCGGGAGGATACATATTCGGACGGACCATCGCAGCCTCGCCCGCGCCAGGGCAGGACACAATTGGAGACCGGATTGCCGCGGCGACAGATGTTCGGGGCGCTCGCGGCGGCGGGCCTCGCCGCGACCCTGCCCCCCTCCGCCGCGACGGCCGCGCCGTCCGCGCGGCTGCAGACGGAGGAATTCCGGCTGCCGTGGAGCGAGCCGGGCATCGACATCTACGTGCGCAACAAGCACCCGGCCGGGACGGAGCGGTTCCCGGGCGACCGGATCCTGCTGTTCGTGCACGGCTCGACCTACCCGGCCTCCACAGCCTTCGACCTGCCGCTCGGCGGGATGTCGGCGATGGACTATTTCGCCGGCCAGGGTTTCGACGTCTACCTGGTAGACCTGCCGGGCTACGGGCAATCCGGGCGCCCGGCGCAGATGAGCGCGCCGCCCGCCGACAACCCGCCGTTCATGCGCACGCCGGACGCGGCCAAGGTGGTGGGGCAGGTCGTCGACTTCATCCTGAAGCGGCGCAGCGTCGACAAGATCGACCTGATGGGCTGGTCCTGGGGGACCTCGACCATGGGGCTCTACACCAGCACCCACAACGACCGGGTCAACCGGCTGGTCCTCTACGCGCCGCAATGGCTGGCGCGCACGCCGTCGCTGATGGGCGGCGGCTCCGGGCCGCTCGGCGCCTATCGCAGCGTCAGCCGGGACAGCGCCAAGGCGCGCTGGCTCACCGGCGTGCCCGAGGACAAGAAGGCCGATCTGATCCCGCCGGGCTGGTTCGACCAATGGGCCGACGCGACCTTCGCCAGCGATCCGGTCGGCGCCGGGCAAACGCCGCCGGTGCTGCGCGCGCCGAACGGCACCGTGGCCGACAAGGATGCGTACTGGGCGGCGGGCAAGCCGCTCTACGATCCGGGCGACATCCGCGTGCCCGTGCTGCTCATCCACGCCGAATGGGACGCGGACCTGCCGAGCTACCAGGCGCAGGAATACTTCACCAAGCTCACGCACGCCCCCTACAAGCGCTTCATCGAGCTCGGGGAGGGCACGCATACGGTGATGATGGAGAAGAACCGCATGCAGTTCCTCCACGCGGTCGCGGCCTTCCTCACGGAGGCGGACCCGCAGGCGTTGAAATGAGCCTAACCCCGTCTCCCCGCGACCGGGGAGACGGGACCCGATCCTACTCCGCCGCTTGGCGCGCCGCGTAGCCCAGCCGCTCGTTCAGCGCGCGGATCAGCTTGACCGCGGCCTCGGCGATCACCGTGCCAGGCGGGAAGATCGCCGAGGCGCCGGCCGCCACCAGGGCGTCGTAGTCGCCCGGCGGGATCACGCCGCCGATGGCGATCATCACGTCGTCGCGGCCCTGCTCGGTGAGCGCGGCCTTCAGCTCCGGCACCAGGGTGAGGTGGCCGGCGGCCAGCGACGAGACGCCGACGATGTGCACGTCGTTCTCTACCGCCTGCCGGGCGGCCTCCGCCGGGGTGGCGAAGAGCGGCCCGATATCCACATCGAAGCCGAGATCGGCGAAGGCCGAGGCGATGACCTTCTGGCCGCGGTCGTGCCCGTCCTGGCCCATCTTGGCGACCAGGATGCGCGGCCGGCGGCCATCGTTCTCCTCGAACGCCTCGACCAGCGCCCGGACTTCCTCGACCACTGGCGACATGCCCCCCACCTCGCGCTTGTAGACGCCGGAGATCGAGCGGATCTCGGCGCGGTGCCGGCCCCAGGCCTTCTCCAGGGCCTCGGAAATCTCGCCGACGGTGGCCTTGGCCCGGGCCGCGTCGACGGCCAGCGCCAGCAAGTTCTCGTTCGTGTCGGCGGCCTTGGTCAGAGCCTCGAGCCGGGCCGTGACGGCGGCCTCGTCGCGCTCGGAGCGCAGGCGCTTGAGCTTGTCGATCTGCAGGCGGCGGACATTGCCGTTGTCGACCCGCAGGAGGTCGATGGCCATGTCGTCGTCGGCCTTGAACTTGTTGATGCCCACGATGGTCTGGCGGCCGGAATCGATCCGGGCCTGGGCCCGGGCGGCGGCCTCCTCGATCCGCAGCTTGGGGATGCCGGCCTCAATCGCCTTGGCCATGCCGCCGAGCTGGTCGACCTCGCGGATATGCTCCCAGGCCCGGGCCACGATGTCGGCGGTGAGCTTCTCCACGTAGTAGGAGCCGCCCCACGGGTCGACGATCCGGGTGGTGCCGCTCTCCTGCTGCAGGAACAGCTGGGTGTTGCGGGCGATCCGGGCCGAGAAGTCGGTGGGAAGCGCCAGCGCCTCGTCGAGGGCGTTGGTGTGCAGGGACTGCGTGCCGCCCTGCGTTGCCGCCATGGCCTCGATATTGGTGCGGGTGACGTTGTTGAACACGTCCTGGGCGGTGAGCGACCAGCCCGACGTCTGGGAGTGGGTGCGCAGCGCCAGAGACTTGTCGGACTTCGGATCGAACCCCTTCACCAGCTTCGCCCAGATCAGGCGCGCGGCCCGCATCTTGGCGATCTCCATGAAGAAGTTGGTCGAGATTGCCCAGAAGAACGACAGGCGCGGGGCGAACTGGTCGATGGTCAGGCCGGCCGCGAGGCCAGCCTTGATGTACTCGACGCCGTCGGCGAGCGTGTAGGCGAGCTCCAGGTCGTTCGTGGCGCCTGCCTCCTGCATATGGTAGCCGGAGATCGAGATCGAGTTGAACTTCGGCATATTTTTGGATGTATACGCGAAAATATCGGAGATGATCCGCATCGATCCCTTGGGGGGATAGATGTAGGTGTTGCGGACCATGAACTCCTTGAGAATATCGTTCTGGATCGTGCCGGCGAGCTTCTGAGGCGGCACGCCCTGCTCCTCGGCGGCGACGATGTAGAGGGCGAGGATCGGCAGCACCGCGCCGTTCATCGTCATCGACACGGTCATCTCGTCGAGCGGGATGCCGGAGAACAGCGTCCGCATGTCGTAGATCGAGTCGATCGCCACGCCGGCCATGCCGACATCGCCCGAGACGCGGGGGTGGTCGGAATCGTAGCCGCGGTGGGTGGCGAGGTCGAAGGCCACCGACAGGCCCTTCTGGCCGGCCGCGAGGTTGCGCCGATAGAAGGCGTTCGAATCCTCGGCCGTGGAGAAGCCGGCATATTGCCGGATCGTCCAGGGCTGGGTGACGTACATGGTCGGGTAGGGGCCGCGCAGGAACGGCGCGATGCCGGGATAGGTGTCGAGGAACTCGATGCTCTCCCGGTCCTCCGGCCCGTAGCGCCCCTTCACCGGAATCCCCTCCGGCGTCATCCAGGGCTCACCGAGGGCCGGCGACGCCACCGCCAGCGGCTCGCCGACCAAAGGGATCTCGGCGAAGTTCGGGATGCGGGTGGTCATGGCGGTGACTCGTTGTGGCGTTTGTCACCTCATTATAGACGGCCCCGGAAACCGGGCTACTCCCCCACAGGTCTAGGGGTCCGGCGGCCGCGCAGGATGACGATCACCGCGCCCGCCAGCATCAGCGCCATCCCGTACCAGGTCAGTGCGTAGACGAGGTGGCTGTTCGGGAAGGCGATGACCGTGAGCCCGCCCACCGGCAGGCCGCCGGGATTTGGCGTCGCGTCGGCATCGACGAAGTAGGGGGCGACGTCGGTCAGGCCCCGGGCGGCCGCGATGGCGGCGACGTCCCGGGAGTACCAGCGCCCGTCCTTGGGATCGTTCGCCCGCAGGAAGGCGCCGCCGGGCTCGGTGAGCCGCAGGAGGCCGGTCACCCGCGCCTCGCCCGCCACCTGCCCGGCCTGACGGGTCGCGGGGTCCCGGTTCGCCCCCGGCACGAAGCCGCGATTGACCAGGACGATTGTGCCGTCGGGCCGGCGGAGCGGCGTCAGCACCCAGAATCCGCCACCCCGCTCGGTGACGGCCTGCACCAGGGTCTCGCGATCATGCAGGAAGGTGCCGGACAGCCAGACATGCCGGTAGGCGTCGTCAAGGCCGATGCGCGGCCATTCGGCGGGGCCTGGGGCCGGCACGGCCGGGGCGTGGACCCGGGCATCGACCCGGGCGATCAGGTCGAGCTTCCAGGCCCGGCGCTGGACCTGCCAGGTTCCCAGGCCCAGCAGGACGACGAACACAACGCCCACGGCCACGCCGAACACGACGCGCCGCAGCAACGAAATCGGGGCCGGGGCGGGGGCTGATCCCGGATCAGCCCCCCCTCCCGACCCCGTGGGCCTCATCTCCGGACGCGCGCTCAGCGGGCGTTGTTCATGACGTCGTGGGCATCCATCGGCATCATGTTGTGATTGAGGTGGTACATCACCCACACCGAGCCCGCGAGCATGATCACCACCACCATGATGGTGAAGATCAGCGCCAGGAAGGTCCAGCCGCCCTCCGACTTCGTGTTCATGTGCAGGAAGTAGATGATGTGCACGACCATCTGCACACCGCCCAAGGCCAGGATCACCAGGGTGGTGACGAGGCTGTTGTCGAGCACGTTGCCCATCACCAGCCAGAACGGGATCACCGTCAGGATCACCGACAGCACGAAGCCGGTGATGTAGCTGCCGAAGGAGCCGTGCCCGCCCTCGCTGTGGGCGTGGGCGTCGTGGGTGTCCTGACCGTGACCGGTCAGGTGGTGCGCGTCGGCGCTCATTCGAGCACTCCCATCAGGTAGACGACGGTGAACACCCCGATCCAGATCAGATCGAGGAAGTGCCAGAACATCGACAGGCACATCAGCCGGCGCTTGTTCTCGACGATCAGGCCGTGCTTGCGCAGCTGCACCAGCAGCACGACCAGCCAGAGGATGCCCACCGAGACGTGCAGGCCGTGCGTCGCCACCAGGGTGTAGAACGACGACAGGAAGGCGCTGCGCCAGGGCGGGGCGCCCTCATGGAACAGGTGGACGAATTCCCGGATCTCCAGGGCCACGAAGGCAACGCCGAACAGGCCTGTGATCGCGAGCCAGATCTGGGTCTGCTTGATCCGGTCCCGATCCATCTCCAGCATGGCGAAGCCGTAGGTGATCGACGAGAACAGCAGCATCGCGGTGTTCACCGCGATGCCCGTCAGATCGAACAGGTCCTTGGGGGTCGGCCCGGCCGCGTAGCTGCGGCCGAGCACGCCATAGGTCGCGAACAGGGTCGCGAAGATGAGGCAATCGCTCATCAGGTAGAGCCAGAACCCGAGCATCGTCGAGCCCTCGGAATGATGGCCCTCCTCGTCGGTCTGGTAGAAGACCGGCGCCGCAGCGCCGGGGGGTGCAGTTTCCGCGTGCATCATCGGATCACGCCATCTCCAGCTCGCGCGTCCTCTGACCTTCCGTCCGACTGACCGTGTCGGCAGGAATGTAGTAGTCGCGATGGTAATTAAAGGTGTGAAGGATCGCGACGAGGATGATCGCCACGAAGCTGAGCGCCGCCAGCCACCAGACGTACCAGACCATGGCCAGGCCGAAGGTGAAGTTCAGACCGGCCAGGATGGCGCCGGCGGCGGTGTTCTTGGGCATGTGGATCGGCTTGTAGCCGGTCATCGGCCGGGCGAAGCCGCGGTTCTTCATGTCCCACCACGCGTCGGAATCGTGCACCACCGGGGTGAAGGCGAAGTTGTAGTCCGGCGGCGGCGAGGAGGTGGACCATTCCAGGGTCCGGCCACCCCACGGATCGCCGGTCAGGTCACGCAGCTTCTCGCGGTTGCGGATCGAGACCACGAACATCACGATCTGCGAGGCGATACCCAAGGCGATGAGCCCCGCGCCGCAGGCGGCGATGACGAACCAGATCTGCAGCGACGGGTCCTCGAAGTGCTGCATGCGCCGGGTCACGCCCATCAGGCCGAGCACGTAGAGCGGCATGAAGGCGACGTAGAACCCGCTCACCCAGAACACGAGGGCCATCTTCCCCCAGAACTCGTCGAGCTTGAATCCGAAGGCCTTGGGGAACCAGAAGGTCACGCCGGCGAACATGCCGAACAGCACGCCGCCGATGATCACGTTGTGGAAGTGCGCGATCAGGAACAGCGAGTTGTGGAGCACGAAGTCGGCCGGGGGCACCGCCAGCAGGACGCCGGTCATGCCGCCGATCACGAAGGTGACGATGAACGCCACCACCCATAGCATCGGCACCTCGAACCGGATCCGGCCGCGGTACATCGTGAACATCCAGTTGAAGATCTTCGCGCCCGTCGGAATCGAGATGATCATGGTCGTGATCCCGAAGAACGAGTTCACGTCCGCGCCCGAGCCCATGGTGAAGAAGTGGTGCAGCCACACGAGGTAGGCGAGGATGGTGATCACCACCAGCGCGTAAACCATCGAGGTATAGCCGAACAGGCGCTTGCCGCAGAAGGTCGAGGTGATCTCGGAGAACACGCCGAAGGCCGGCAGGATCAGGATGTAGACCTCCGGGTGACCCCAGATCCAGATCAGGTTGAAGTACAGCATGGCGTTGCCGCCGAGGTCGTTCGTGAAGAAGTGCGTGCCGACGTAGCGGTCGAGCGACAGCATCGCGAGAACGGCCGTCAGGATCGGGAAGGCGGCCACGATCAGGATGTTGGTGCACAGCGACGACCAGACGAAGATCGGCAGCTTCATCATGGTCATGCCGGGCGCGCGCATCTTCACGATGGTCGCGATCAGGTTGATGCCCGAGAGCAAGGTCCCGATACCCGCGATCTGCAGCGCCCAGATGTAGTAGTCGACGCCGACGCCGGGGCTCATGGCCGCTCCGGAGAGCGGCGGGTAGGCGAGCCAGGTGGCGCGCGAGAACTCGCCGACGAACAGCGAGACCATCACGAGGATGCCGCCGGCCACCGTCATCCAGAAGCTGAAGTTGTTCAGGAACGGGAAGGCCACGTCGCGCGCGCCGATCTGCAGCGGCACCGCGAAGTTCATCATCCCCGTGACGAACGGCATCGCCACGAAGAAGATCATGATCATACCGTGGGCGGTGAAGATCTGATCGTAGTGGTGCGGCGGCAGGAAGCCCTGCTCCGAGCCGAACGCGATCGCCTGCTGCGAGCGCATGAGCAGCGCGTCGGCAAAGCCGCGCAGCAGCATGATCAGCGCGAAGATGCAGTACATGATACCGATCTTCTTGTGGTCGATGGACGTGACCCAGTCACGCCACAGCGGCCCCCAGAAGCGGAAATACGTGATCACGCCGAGCACGGCGAGGCCGACCACGGCCACGCCGGCGAAGGTCGCCTGCAGGATGGGCTCGTGATACGGGATCTGCTCGATCGTAAATCGGCCGAGGATCAACTGTTGTAGGTCCAGGTTTGCGAACATGGGATCGGCCCGTTCAATGGGTTCGACGGCGACCGCCGGTTTTGGGTGTGGGGCCCGCGTTCACGCGAGCGTTCTTACTGGTTGAGCTGCTTGGGCGCGATCTGCCCGCCCTCTTTCTGGCCCTGGCTGTCCGGCGCCTTGACCTCGGGCGCCTTCTCCTGCCCGGGCAGCGCGCTTTCGCCCTGACCCCGCGAGTCCGGGTTGCCCATGTCGGGCCGGGGCTTCATGCCCTGCGGCTGCGTCTGCCCGTGCGGGCCGGTCCCGGATGCGGGGCCCGTCGCGCCCGGGGCCTCGTTGCCGCGATCGGCCATGCGGTTGTCATACTGAAGCCGGTCGTAGTTGGCCTGGGCCTCGGCCCCCGAGGCACCGCCCCGGGCGTCGATCTTCACCATCTCGCCGACGCACATCTGCTCCGGCCGCGGGCACATGCCGATGATCCGGTCGAACAGGCCCTTTGCGTAGGACTTGTAGAACCGCGCCGGCTCGGATTCGCTCGGCTTCTCCAGCTCGAGATAGGCCTCCTGGGTCAGCTCGCCGCCCTGGGCTTTGGTCTTGGCGACCCACTGGTCGAAGGCCTGGTCGGTCACGCCGTTGAACTTGAAGAACATGTTCGAGAAGCCGGCGCCGCTATAATGCGCCGAGCGGCCCTCGTAGGAGCCCTCGCGGTTGATCACCGCATGGAGCTGGGTCTGCATGCCCGGCATCGCGTAGACCATGCCAGCCAGCGTCGGGACGTAGAACGTGTTCATCACGTCGGTGGCGGTGATCTTGAACTGGATCGGCCGGTCCACCGGGGCGGCGAGCTCGTTCACCGTGGCGATCCCGTATTGCGGGTAGAGGAACAGCCACTTCCAATCCATGGCCACCGCCTCGACCTGGAGCGGCTCGACGCCGGCCGGGATGTCGCGCTTCGCGTCGATCTTGCTGAGCGGCCGGAACGGATCCAGGGTGTGGGTGCCGATCCAGGTCAGCGCGCCCAGCGCGATGATGATCATCAGCGGCGCCGTCCAGATCAGCACCTCAAGCTGGGTCGAGTGGTGCCATTCGGGATCGTAGACCGCGTCCTCGTTGGTGGCACGGTAGCGCCAGGCGAAGAACAGGGTGAAGAAGATGACCGGGATGATGATCAGGAGCATCAGCCCGGTGGCGGCGAGCACGAGGTTGCGCTGCTGCTCGGCGACGTAGCCGGCCGGGCTCATGACCACGAGGTTGCAGCCGCCCAGCATCGCCAGGACCGGCGGCAGGGCGAGGAGCGGCAAGAGGCGCCGCGCAGGGCCGCCCCGGCTTTTGGCGGGCTCGATCCTGTCCGGGAGAGGGGTCGAAGAGGTCACAGCACTCGTCTCTTTATCCCAAGCCGCAGGCGCGGCGTCCCTGCCGTGCCGCGCGTGACGCGGCAGTTCCGGCAGATTCTGGAAGGAGGTCGCGCAGCCTTCGCCGCGCGGCGGCCGACTACATCTGGCGCATTTCCGAGCGGTCGAAGAACAGCGCCGCGAGGGTGCAGGCTGCGCCCGACAGGAGGTAGACCCCGACCATGGCCAGGCCGTAGCGCTGCGACAGGAACAGCGCCACCAGCGGGGCGAAGCCGGCGCCGACCAGCCAGGCGAAGTCGGAGGTCAGCGCGGCGCCGGTGTAGCGGTAGTGGTTGCCGAGCCGGGCCGTCACCGCGCCCGCGGTCTGGCCGTAGGCGAGGCCGAGCAGCATGAAGCCGATCGTCACGTAGATGGTCTGGCCGATCGCGCTCTCACCGAACAGGAGCGGGGCGATGATGCTGCCGACCGCGAAGAAGGCGATCAGCGAGGCGCTCATGATCAGGCAGTTGCGGCGGCCGATCTGGTCGGCAATCAGTCCGGAGGCCGCGATCGCGCCGGCGCAGACGATGGCTCCGGAGAACTGCACGATCAGGAACTCGCCGGGCGAGCGGTGGGTGTTGTTGAGCGCCAGCCAGGCGATCGGGAAGATCGTCACGAGATGGAACAGCGCGAAGCCGGCGAGCGGCACGAAGGCCCCGCGGATCACGTCGCCCGCATGGTGCCGGAACAGCTCCAGCGCCGGGACCGGCCGGAGCCGATCGAGATCCATCATCCGGGCGAACTCGTCGGTGGCCACCAGGCGCAGCCGGGCGAACAGGGCGACGACGTTGATGGTGAAGGCGCAGTAGAACGGGAAGCGCCAGCCCCAGTCGATGAAGTCGGCCTCGTCGAGGTTGACCAGGAAGAACGCGAACAGCGCGCTCGCCACCATGAAGCCCAGGGGCGCACCGAGCTGCGGGATCATCGCGTACCAGCCGCGCCGCTCCCGGGGTGCGTTCATCGCCAGCAGCGAGGCCAGCCCGTCCCAGGCGCCACCGAGCGCGAGGCCCTGCAGCACCCGCAGCACCGCCAGGATGTAGACGGCCGAGATGCCGATGCTATCGTAGCGCGGCAGGAAGCTGACCGCCGCGGTGGCACCGCCCAGGAGGAACAGCGCGATGGTGAGCTTGACGCTGCGGCCGTGCCGACGGTCGATCGCCATGAAGATCACCGACCCGATCGGCCGGGCGATGAAGGCGAGGGCGAAGATCGAGAAGGCGTAGAGTGCTCCGGTCAACGGATCGACGAACGGAAAGAACACCTTCGGGAACACCAGCACGCATGCGATGCCGAAGACGAAGAAGTCGAAGTATTCGGACGCGCGGCCGATGACCACGCCGATGGCGATCTCGTTCGGGTGGACCTTGTGGTCTCCCATCGCCTGCTGAGCGTCGCGCTCAAGGACTGTGGCCGAGGCCATTGGGGTGTTCGCACTCATTGTTGACTGCCGCCCTCGCCGTGCGCCCGTTCGGGCGCCATGGCCGGAACCGCCTCATGCGGCATGTCCAGAGGTATCGCAACCGGCTTCGGACGCAAGTTCACCCACTGACGCATGCATGGCACCCCCATGCCAGCCCTGCTGTCCAGACATGCGGGGCGGCCTGCCGCGGCGGGCGGAACCCGTCTCGGCGCGGCCGGCCGGGTACGCCATCCTAGACCCGGTAATGCGCCGAATTCCGTGACAGGTTGATGTTGTAGTAGGGGTCGGCCCGGAGTTCCGGGCCCCAGCGGTCGAGCATGGTCAGCACCTCGCCCTCGAAGCGCTTGCGCTTCTCCGGCGTGTCCTCGGCGCCGCGGCTCTTCGATTCGTGGTGGATCAGCTTGGCGAACGGCGTCCAGATGATGCGGTAGCCGGCCCGGCGGATCTTGAGGCACAGATCTACGTCGTTGAAGGCGACCTTCAGGGCCTCGGCATCGAAGCCGCCGACCGATTCGAACACGTCGGCGCGCATGGCCAGGCAGGCGCCCGTGACCGCCGAGACCTCGTGAGCGATGACCATGCGGCAGAAATAGCCGGGATCCTCGTCCGGGACGCCGAGATGGCTGTGCCCGGCGACGCCCCCGATCCCCAGCACGATGCCGCCGTGCTGGATCGTGCGGTCGGGATAGAGCAGCTTCGCTCCGACGGCGCCGATCTCGGGCCGCACCGCGTGCCGGACCAGCTCCCCGAGCCAGCCGGGCTCCAGCACCTCGACGTCGTTGTTGAGGAACAGCAGCACCGGGCCGGTGGCGGCGGCGGCCCCGCGATTCGACAGGTCGGAGAAGTTGAACGCCCCGGGGACCGGCACAACGCGCACCCGCGGGTCGCCGCGATACCGGGCGAACAGGGAAGCGGTCTCGGGCTCCCGGCTGTCGTTGTCGACGATCACCACCTCGATATCGGGATAGTCGGTGCCGGTGAGGAGACCGTCGAGGGTGACCGACAGGATCTCGGCGCGATCCCGGGTCGGGATGATCGCCGAGACCCGGGGGGCCGGCTCCGGAAGGGGGCGGATCAGGCGGTTGAAGCCCGAGGGGCCACGCTCGGCCCGGCCGCCCCAGGGCGCCACGACCTCGTCGAGGGCGCGCAGGCGCGCCGCCTCGGCCTTGGCCAGCGCCCGGTCCGAGAAGGTCCCGGAGCCCTGCGCGGCGCGCCAGTGGTAGAGCACCCGCGGGATGTGGCGGATGCGGGCCGGGTCGAGCCCGTCGGTGAGCCGCAGCAGCAGGTCGTGGTCCTGGCTGCCCTCGAAGCCCGGGCGCAGGCCGCCGGCCGCCCGCAGCGCGTCGGCCCGCACCACGGTCAGGTGGTTGATGTAGTTCTGGGCGTAGAGCAGCTCGCGGTCGAAGCCCGGCTTGAAATGCGGGTCGAACCGGCGGCCGCGCCCGTCAATCTTGTCCTCGTCGCTGTAGATCAGCACCAGCTCCGGATCGAGGCGGAGCGCGCGGGCGACCTCGTAGAGGGCGTCCTCGGTGAGCACGTCGTCGTGGTCCATGAAGGCGCAGGCGACGCCGCGGGCGAGGCTCAGCGCGTCGTTGGTCGCCCGGGCGATGTGGCCGTTCTCGGACCGGGCGAGCGCGCGGATGCGCGGATCGGCCTCGGCGGCGCGCTGCAGGATCTTCGGGATCGCGGGCCGGGTCGAGGCGTCGTCGACGACGCACAGCTCCCAATGCGGGTAGAGCTGCGCGCGCAGCGAGGCGAGGGCGGCCTGCAGCACCTTCGGATCCGGGTCGTGCACCGGCATCAGCACCGAGATCAGGGGCGGGTCGGCCCAGGCGGCGATCTCGGCAGCGATCCCGTCCCGCTCCGCCCGGCGGTAGCCATGGGCGCGGATCCAGGCCTCGTATCCGGTCACCCGTCGGTGGGCCAGCGCCCGGCCGAGGAAGCCCCGGGCCCGCACCTTCTTGCCGAGGATCCGCCAGTACAGCGCCTGCAGGGCGAGCGCCGGCTCGCGCAGGAGCGCGCGGGGGATCAGAATGGGCCGGTCGAGACGGCGCACCGTGACCCGGCGCAGCCGCGCCGGGATCCGGCCGGCGGGATCGGCCACGCGCAGCGCGACGATTCCCTCAGGGAGGCGGCCGATCCAGGTGAAGGCGCCGCCGCCGGTCGCTTCCTGGGGCAGCAGCGGCCCGGGACGGCCCTCCGGCCCGGCGAAGGCCATGCCCGGAACCGTGTCGAGCCCCTCGGTCGGGTCGTTGGACAGGGTGATCTCGAGCCAGCGGCCGGAAAGGCCCGCGAGGTCGATCCGCATCCCGTCCGCCGCCGCCCGCACCGGCAGGGGGCGCCGCTTGCGCCCGGTTCCGGTCAGGTGCGCCGGCGGCAGGCGCGTCTCGGGCGCCCCCGTCTCGCTCGACCGCACCATCAGCCCCAGCTCTTGTCGATCGAGTCCTTCACGGCATCCGACATGGCGACGTCGAAGACCAGCATCTCCTCCACCGCCTTGACCGTGCGCAGGCGCTCGGCCAGCGCCTGGGTCTCGGCCGGGATCGGCGGCGGCACCGGCACCGGGGCGTTGATGCCCAGCCGATCGAACAGGGTCGACGCGAAGGCGTGGTAGCGCGTCCTGTGGCCGACGATGCCGACCCGAGCCAGGATCTCGATCGCGGCGATGGAATTGCCCGGATGCAGGCGATCCTCCGGCATGCGAGTGCCGAGCTGGCGGGTCAGCGGGTTGTAGAGCAGCCGGTAGGCCGGCTCCGGCAGCATGCGGAAGTAGCGCTTCAGGCTCTTCACGTCGGCGAAGTCGTACTCATCCGAGAAGGCAGCGGCCTCGGCGAGCGGCCCGAGCCGCCAGCCGCGCGTGGGATCCAGGGCGTCGCCGGCGCGCGCCTTCAGCCAGCGCATGCGGGTCGCCATCTCGGTGTAGGGGTCCTGCACCAGGATCGCGGTGATCATCAGGTCCGGCGTCATGAAGTTCTCATAGCGCGGAATCGTCACGGCCCCCGACAGGAAGGCCGAGGGCGCGGCCGGCCCGGTCAGGACGCAGGTCAGGATCTCGTCCGGCAGCTTGTGGACGCCGAAGTAGCAGTGCTGGAAATGCGGGAACAACGCCGCCTGCAGGGCGGTCTCGGGCTCGATGCTGGTGTTGATGAGCATGGTCCGCAGCCGCACCAGCCCCTCCTGGGGCATGCGGCGGTAGATCAGGACGTTGGTGTCGGCGTCGTAGAGTTCGAGGCGCGGGATGTCGGGCAGCCCGGGCACCTCGGCCGCCGTCAGCACGAAGGTGCATTGGCCGGTCGCGTGCCAGCCGTTGCGCTTGAACGCCTCGTCGATGACGCTGGCCGGAACCTCGGCCACGCGCTGGCCGGCGACGGAGACCATCACCCGGCTGATCGCGAGGGGGTTGTCCGGAACGATCCAGCCGCGGATCGAATCGCCGTGATCGTGATCGATGAAGTAGCGCATGTCCCGATGCTTGAGGCGGCGGAATGCCGGAACCGCCTCGGCGGCCCGGTCGGATGCCGGCCGGCAGGCCCATAGCGCATTTTCTGCCCCGCGTGCACCATCGCGGCCCCGGACCGTGGGCCGGGCACCGCAACGTTCCGCTTGCGCCCCCGCCGGGCACCAGCTATAGGCCCGGCCCACCGGTGCTCGACCAGCACCGGCCCGGGCGCGTAGCTCAGCGGGAGAGCACTACCTTGACAAGGTAGCGGTTCATCCCGATAAGTCGCTGATCCGGTTTAAATATTTCGGCGGCTTTAGGTTCGATGAACCTGAGCAAGTCGGAACGGAGACGTAGCACAGCGGTAGTGCATTCCCTTGACATGGGAAAGGTCACAGGTTCGATCCCTGTCGTCTCCACCATTCTCCATGATTTAGCCGGTCTGCTGCCGGCCGATGGCACTTCTTAGAGCCGCTCTATCCCCCTGAAGGTCACTCCCTGATCCAGATCGGGCACCGCTTCGAGGTCGTCCCGGTGAGGGGTTGCCCGAAAACCACGATTCGATCGTTGAAGCCGTCGAGCCCGATGCTGAATTCGAGCGCTGGCAGGTCGACGGCAATTGGATCATGGGAGCGGAGATCCGATGGCGCTGGCCCTGCGCCCGGGTCTGATGGACGATCCCGTTCGCCTGCAATAGCCTGACCGAAGTGGAATGTGGTCTCGCCGGCCCATCGGCCGCTCAACTCAACCTCTGTCTCGCTGAGCCAGACACATCGCGACCGCTGGCCTCAGTTCCAACCGACGCCCGCCAGTGCCCCGGGCAGCTCATTCAGCCCGGTCCAAAGCCAGCCGGTTAGGTCACGGCGGAATCGTCACGGCATGTCGGATCGCCGGCTCGCATCCCGTGGCG
>NZ_LHCD01000051.1:0-29310 GCF_001262595.1 Methylobacterium sp. ARG-1 | reverse complement strand
CGCCCCGCCGCTGGGGCGGGCCCCGCTGGTAGGACGGCCCGGATCAGATCCGGGCCGGGGCCTTCTTGAGCGCGGCCGCGAAGGCCTTGAGCTGGCGGTTCAGATCCGCCAGCTCGTTCAGCGCGATGGTCTTGTGGCCATCGCGGACCGCGCGCTCGATATCCTCGACCTGGAGGCTGACGACGCGGCGGATGGCGGTGGCGACTTGTTCTCGGGTCATCGATGCGAGCGTCTCGTTCGAGCGTCCTGGCGGGCCTCAACGGACGGCCGAAACACGGCCGCCGACACCATTCGGTGATAGGCCGGTAGGCTTAACCGTTGGTGTCCGCAGGCCCTGCCATCCCCGGAAACCGGGCGCTCCGCCCCCTATCGCGCGCCCTTGATCTCGCCGCGCCGCATCGGCATCGCATCGATCGTGGCGAACAGTTTTTGGGGCGGGATCGGCGCCGCGGCGGTGAGCTTGGCGCCCCCATCCTTGCCGACCAGCACCGCCCGGAATTCGTCTGCCGGCAGGGACAGGTGCGCGCGCAGGCTCCGGGCCGCGGGCGTATCCCCGATCGCCTCCACCACCACGAGGTCGCGCTCGGCCACGCCACCGCGCATCGGGCCCAGGGCCGCACGCTGCGCCCTTAGGTCGGCGTCCGCCGGATCGGGGGCCGACAGCACCAGCACCCGGGACCGCCAGCGATAGGCATCGAGCGGTCCGGCCATCGCGGCGCTGAGGGTCAGGGCGGCCAATCCGAGGCCGATCAGGGTGGTGCGCATGTCGCCTCCGCCTGAAGCCGATCCCGGTCAACGCGCGGGGCGCCCCATTGGCCGCCGCCGCCTCGCGCCCCAGATCGGGGGTCGCAGGCAGAGCATCCGGGAGCCTTTCATGAATGCCGTGAACCGCCGCATCGTCCTGGCATCGCGCCCGCACGGGGAGCCGAAGCCGGAGAACTTCCGCCTGGAGGAGGTGCCGGTGCCGGAGATCGGGCCCGGCCAGATCCTGCTGCGCACGCGCTGGCTGTCCCTCGACCCGTATATGCGCGGCCGGATGAGCGACGCGAAATCCTACGCGACCCCGGTCCAGATCGGCGACCCGATCACCGCCGAGGTGGTCGGCGAGGTCGTCGCGTCGAAGAATCCGGACATCCCGGTCGGGGAATTGCGGACGGCCTTCGCGGGCTGGCAGGAATATTTCGCCACCGACGGCAAGGGCACCCGCCGGGTCGATCCGGAGGCCGCCCCGCCCTCGACCGCGCTCGGCGTGCTCGGGATGCCGGGCATGACCGCCTATACCGGGCTGCTCAATATCGGCCAGCCCAAGCCCGGCGAGACCGTGGTGGTGGCCGCCGCCGCCGGGCCGGTGGGGTCGCTGGTCGGGCAGATCGCCAAGCTGAAGGGCGCCCGGGCGGTGGGGATCGCGGGCGGGCCGGACAAGTGCCGCTACCTGACGGAGGAGCTCGGCTTCGACGCGGCGGTCGACCATCGCGGCCCCGACCTGCCGGGGGCGCTGGCCGCGGCCTGCCCCAAGGGCGTCGACGTCTACTTCGAGAATGTCGGCGGCGCGGTTTTCGCCGCCGTGATGCCCCTGTTGAACCCGTTCGCCCGGATCCCGGTCTGCGGCCTGGTCTCGGCCTACAACGCCACCGAGGCGCCCCCCGGCCCCGACCGGCTGCCCGCCCTGATGCGCTCGGTGCTGACGAACCGCCTGCACATCCAAGGCTTCATCGTCTGGGATTTCGCCGACCAGGCCGAGACCTTCCGGCGCGAGGTCGGCGACTGGATCCGGGCCGGCAAGGTCCGCTACCGGGAGGACGTGGTCGAGGGCCTGGAGAAAGCCCCGGAGGCGTTCATCGGCCTGCTCAACGGCCGGAATTTCGGCAAGCTGGTTGTGCATATCGCCTGAACGGCGCTTGCCGCGAAATCAGAACAGAGATAGAACATTCACGTTTGGCAAGGTGCGGATAGCGGGCACAAACCCGCACTGCAGGTTGCCGCCCCGACGGCCCGGGCGCATGAGTCGCCGGCCGCCGGGCCAAGGCCCAGTGAGATCCGTACGATGAGGAGAGAGCGATGGCGGGCAGCGTCAACAAGGTGATCCTGGTGGGCAATCTCGGGCGCGACCCGGAGATGCGCCGCCTCGGCTCGGGCGATCCGGTCTGCAACCTGCGGCTGGCGACCTCCGAGTCCTGGAAGGACAAGGCGACCGGCGAGCGCAAGGAGAAGACCGAGTGGCACTCGGTCGTGATCTACAACGACAACCTCGCCCGGGTGGCCGAGCAGTATCTGCGCAAGGGCTCGAAGGTCTATATCGAGGGCCAGCTCCAGACCCGGAAGTGGACCGACAATTCCGGCGTCGAGAAGTACACCACCGAGGTGGTGCTCCAGCGCTTCCGCGGCGAGATGACGATCCTCGACGGCCGCGGCGGTGGCGGCGGCGACTTCGCCGGCGAGGACGAGGGCGGTGGCCAGATTAGCCGCGGCGGCGACTCGGGCGGTGGCCGGGGCGGCGACCGCGGTGGTGATTTCGGCGGCGGCCGCGCCCAGGGCGGCGGCGGTGGCGGACGGCCGGCCCCGGCTTCGTCCGGCGGCGGTGGCGGCGCTCGCGGCGGGTACGATCTGGACGACGATATCCCGTTCTAGGGTTTTCCGGGACGCTTCAGACCCGCCGCTCACCGCGGCGGGTTTTTTTATGTGGAGCCCCCGGCTGGCTCGCAGCGTGCCCACCGGATAGCAGACGACGGTCGGCTACGGCCTCACCGGCTATCTGGGATCCCTCGCCGTGCACGGGCCGGTCGCATCGAATCCGCGGCGCACAATCCCCCCGGCACACAGCGGGTTCGATCCCCCCGGAACGCGTCATTGCGAGACTGTGCCACCGAAACCAACGCCGTACCGGTAGGCTGCTCGATGGGTGCGTGTCGCTGCAGCGGCAATGCTCCGGGGCATGACACTGTTGTGCCGTCGAAGCGAACGGCGCGGGTCCCGTCTTCGGCCGCAGCCTCAAACCGGAGGCCTTGCCAAGTCTCGCGACGGACGAAGCGCAGAGCGATCATTCAGGGCGAACCCCCTAACGTGCGCGGGCTGGTCCGTCGCGCGTTGAGGGATCGAAAAATTCAAAGCCTTTGATGTTCCTGCGTCAGCCGACCTTCACAGCCTTCGATCCAGCCGCGCGCTCCGTGGTGAGCTCCTTCAAGGCCTACCGATCTTCGATCGCTGGGCACCTCAGGATGACGGGGGCGGGCTGGAGAGGAGCCGGCCAGAATCAGGCAAGCGCCTGCTACACCGTGCAGCAAGGCGGTCCAGTGCGATAGACAGCTCAACGACACTGCCGAATATTGAGAATTTTTGATTGACCTCAGCATGTGTTGTGGATTTACTGCACATCGCATCATATACCCCCCCTGGCGGATGTGGCTTTCCGGCGGCGACAAGACCCGGATCGCTTGAGCATTGATCAACGGCTGAGCCGTTCGATCACGAGACTGACAACACCGGGACCAACCCGGGGGTCGGACGGGTCCTTGATCTCGGGAACGTGTCGGTGGCGCGCCCACCCCGCGGGGCGGTTCGTGTGCGCCAGATTTCGGAGCGTGACAGCGTCGCTGTCTCGATCGAATCCGGGAGCCGGAAGATGTCAGATCCTTGTGCGATCGCCGATTACATCACCGAAGCCGAGCAACATATCCGAAACGCGGAAGCGATCCTGAACGACCTCGAAGGGGTCCGGTCGAGCGAGGCCCGGCGATTGCGCGCCTGCATGTACATCGCCGCGATGAAGCGGTTGAAGCGCATCATCGAGACCCACCGGACCAGCGAGGAGGCCGAACCAGACGCGCTGCCGGCGCCGGTCATGCCCGGCCAGCCGCGGCTCTTCTGGTGGCTCGCCCCGAGACCGGCGAGCGAGCGCCGCGTCTTCCGGCGCCGCGCCGGCTGATTCGCCGGTGATTGGGCCGGGCGCGCGACGCCGCCGCGGGCCCGACCCTGCAGCGCCGGCGGCCCGAGAGGAATGGACGATCAGGGGCGCGACCATGCCCAAGCGCATCGTGATCTGGTGCCTGCCGATCCTGGTCCTGATCATGCTCCTGCCGACGAGGCCGGTGGCCGGGCGGGATCAGCGCGCGCCGGTTCATCAGGCGGACGAGATCGAGACCCTGGTCAACAAGGCCGCCGACCTGATCGAGAGCGAGGGCGGAACAGCCTTCACGGCGTTCCGGCGGAAGAACTCGCCCTGGCGCTACGGCGACGTCTACCTGTTCGTGGTCGACCTGCACGGGGTCGTCCTGTTCAACGCCGTCCATCCGAACCGCGAGGGCCGAGACCTGCTGGAGGAGCACGACGCGGCCGGCAAGCAGTTCCACAAGGACTTCATCACTGTGGTGCGGGAATCCGCCTCCGGCTGGGTCGATTACATGTTCCCGCGGCCCCGGCGCAGCACGCCGGAGGTGAAATGGAGCTACGTCTGCGGGACGAGCGTGGACGGCACCCCCGCGCTGGTGGGCGCGGGGGTTTACGTGGAGTGAGGCGTGCGCCTCACAGCATCGGCATGCCGCCGGTGACCGGCACCAGGGCGCCCGACATGAAGCTGCCCTCGCGCGAGGCGAGCAGCACGTAGGCCGGGGCGAGCTCGGCGGGCTGGCCGGCGCGGCCGAGGGGCGTCTGGGCACCGAGCTCTTCCAGCTCCTCGGGGCTCTTCACGATCGGCTGGATCGGGGTCCAGACCGGGCCCGGCGCCACGCAATTCACCCGGATGCCCTTGGGGGCGAGCAGGTTCGACAGGCCGATCGTGAGGCTCGCGATGGCGCCCTTGGTGGCGGCGTAGATCAGCATGTTCGGGCCCGCGACCTTGGCCTGGACGCTGGTCGAGTTCACGATCGCCCCGCCCGGCTTCATGTGCGGCACGGCGGCCTGGGCGAGGTAGTACATCGCGAAGACGTTGGCCCGGAACGAGCCCTCGATATCGGCGGCCTTCAGGTCCTCGAGACCCTCGTTCACGACCTGGGCGGCGGCGTTGTTGACCAGGATATCGAGCCGCTCGAACGCGGCTATGGTCCGGTCCACCAGCGTCCGGCACTGGGCCTCGTCGCGGATGTCACCGGGCAGCAGCAGGCAGCGGCGGCCGGCCTTCTCGACCCAGGCCTTGGTGTCTTCGGCATCCCCCTGCTCGACGTCGAGATAGGAGATCGCCACGTCGGCGCCCTCTCGGGCATAGGCGATCGCCACCGCCCGGCCGATGCCGGAATCGCCGCCGGTGATCAGCGCGACCTGGCCGGCGAGCAGGCCCTTGCCCACATAGCTTTCCTCACCGTGGTCGGGCCGCGGTGTCATCTTGGAGGTGAGGCCCGGCCGTTCCTGCTGCTGGTCGCCGGGAAACGGAGGCCGGGGACCGGCCTCGCGGGGATCGTCGGTCATCGGGGGCGGCTTCCTGCAGGACCGGGCCAAGGGCGTTTGGGCCGCGTGCCGGGCCCGGCCGTCACAGACACGCCGCCGATGCTGAAGCGCGTCTCAGAAGGCCCGGTCGCGGGCGGCGTGCGGGCCGCCGTAGCGTCGGCGCAAGAAGGAGACGACCTTGGGGAGAAGGAAGGCGATCAGGATCTTGCGCATCGGGCCGGCTCGCATCGCGGGTTCGTGAATCAGCAATGCGTCAGGGTCACGGCAGTTCCGCGCCACCCTCACAGCTCGAGGGTGAGCGTCACCGGGACATGGTCCGAGGGTCGCTCCCAGCCGCGGGCGTCGCGCAGGACGTCCACCGAGCGGACCGTGCCGGCGAGATCCGGCGAGACCCAGGCATGGTCCAGGCGCCGGCCCTTGTTGGCGGCCGACCAGTCCGGCGAGCGGTAGCTCCACCACGTGTAGATCTTCTCGGGCTCCGGGGTGAGGTGGCGGGCCGTGTCGATCCAGCCAGCCTCCCCACGCAGCAGTTCCAGGGCCTCGGTCTCCACGGGGGTGTGGCTCACCACGTCGAGGAGCTGCTTGTGCGACCAGACATCGTGCTCGAGCGGCGCGACGTTGAGGTCCCCCACCAGGATCGCCGGGCCGGAGACGCGCTTGCCGCCCCAGGCGCGCAGCTCCGCCAGGAAATCGAGCTTGTGGGCGAATTTCGGGTTGAGGTCGCGGTCGGGCACGTCGCCGCCGGCCGGGACGTAGAAATCGTGCAGCACGATGCCGGCGGCGGCCCCCGCCTCCGGCCCGAGAACAGCCGAGATGTGGCGGGCGTCCGGCTTCTCGCAGAAGCCCATCACGCCGCGGGTGTGCAGGGGGAAGCGCGACAGGATCGCGACGCCGTTATAGCCCTTCTGGCCGGCGAACATGACGTTCTCATAGCCCGAGCCGCGCAGGGCTTTGAGCGGGAAGGCGTCGTCCGGGCACTTGGTCTCCTGGAGGCAGAGCACGTCCGGCTTGTGCTCGGCCAGAAAGCGCAGGACCAGGTCGATGCGCAGCCGCACCGAGTTGATGTTCCAGGAGGTGACGGACAGGCGCACGGGTGGGGTCTCGGGTTGGGGCTGGCGGCTAGCGAATTGATAGAAAGGGGCTCGGCGGCCCGCGCTGCGCTTTTCCCTTCCCCTGTGGGGAGGGGTCAGGGGTGGGGGTGGTGCAGAATTGACCGCTGAGCCTCTTTCGGAACCACCCCCACCTCCAACTCCTCCCCACAAGGGGGAGGAGCGCGCGTCGCGCCTTGCGGGAGGCAGTCTGTGGACATCGCAAGGTCCGTCGAGATACGCCCCCGCCGATCGATCAGTTGGGCTGCGATTGCTGGATCTGCTGCTGCATCGCCTTGTCCTCGGCGCGCCCGTAATTGATGAAGAACAGGCCCGCATCGACGCTCTTGGGTTTCTGCAGGTTGGAGAGCTGGACCGTCGTGATGTAGCCCTGCGGGTCGGTGATCCGCCACTGCGACAGGGTCTTCATCTCGGCATCGAAGAACAGCTGGATCTTCGAGGTCCCGCCGAGCGTCGCCCGATCCTCCAGGCTGATCCGCACGCCGCCCGGATCGTTGGTCACGTCGGTGACCGTCAGGTCGCGGGCGAGATCGATCTTCTCGCGCAGCAGGAATTTCAGCGGCGTCTGGGCGATGAAGTAGAGGTCCTGGGTGGCGAGCTTGCGGTCGCGCACCGCCACGGAAGTGCCGTCGGCCACCACCTCTAGCGGCGAGGGCTGGTCGTAGTCGA
The DNA here is from genome assembly GCF_001262595.1 of Methylobacterium sp. ARG-1. Classification (NCBI taxonomy): domain Bacteria; kingdom Pseudomonadati; phylum Pseudomonadota; class Alphaproteobacteria; order Hyphomicrobiales; family Methylobacteriaceae; genus Methylobacterium; species Methylobacterium sp. ARG-1. The sequence goes on along the minus strand of NZ_LHCD01000051.1, from coordinate 22,156 downwards.
AGCGCAGGCGGCCGGGCTTGGCGAGCGTCAGCTTGCCACCGATCCGGCGCCCGTCCGCGCCGATCTGCATGAAGTTGCCCGTCAGGGTGTTCATGCCGTTGAAATACGCATTGGCCTGCGCGAGCACCGTCGCGGCGTCGGCCGGCTCGGACGGGGCCAGCGCCGCAGGGCCGCCCACGGCGGCGACCTTGGGCTCGGTCGCCTTGTGGTCGGCCTTGTCGGACGTCTTGGTGCCCGGCTTGGGGGTGCCGGTCTTCGGCGCGTCCTTCGCAGCCGAATCCTTGGCGGGCTTGGACGCCGGCTTCTTCGGCGCCGGCGCGGGTGCCGCGGGGGTGGAATCCGGCTCCGGGGCCGCCTCCTCCTTGCGGCCGAACAGGCTGTCGATGAATGCGCCGACCTGCGCCTGCGCCGGGGCGGCGGGGGCGAGCCACAGCCCGGCGGCGATCAGGGAGCCGGCTGTGCGGGTGCGGCGGCCGATCATCGGCAGAACCTCCTGGGCGCCCGGGCGGGCGATCCGGCAGACATGGGAACGGACGGGGCTTAAAGCCCCGCCCTGTGGCGAAGATGCGACGCGCCGGGCCGCGCCCCTCGGATCGCGGCCCGGCAGCGGCCTCACTCGTCGTCGTACATCCCGCTCGAGGCGTGCGGCGCCCCGGCGACCAGGATGTCGCGTTTGCCGGCGTGGTTGGCCGGGCCGACGATGCCCTCGATCTCCATCCGCTCCATGATCGAGGCGGCGCGGTTGTAGCCGATCTGGAGGCGGCGCTGGATGTAGCTGGTGGACGCCTTCTGGTCGCGCAGCACCACCTCGATCGCCTGCTTGTACAGGTCGTCCGACTCCCCGCCGGTCGCCGCCGCGAAGGCGCCGATATCGAAGACCGGGGCCTCCTCGTCGGGCTCCTCCGAGCGCTCGACCTTCTCGGCCTTCGAGCCGCGCCCGGACTTGCCCTCCTTGACCGGCTCCTCCGGCGAATCGTCGGCGGTGACGGCGTCGAGGTAGGAGGGGCGGCCCTGGCGCTTGAGGTGGGCGACCACGCTCTCGACCTCGCTGTCCGAGCAGAACGGCCCGTGCACGCGGGTCGTGCGCCCGCCGCCGGCCATGAACAGCATGTCGCCCTGACCGAGCAGCTGCTCGGCGCCCATCTCGCCCAGGATCGTGCGCGAATCAATCTTGCTGGTCACCTGGAAGGAGATCCGGGTCGGGAAGTTCGCCTTGATCGTGCCGGTGATCACGTCCACCGACGGGCGTTGCGTGGCCATGATCAGGTGGATGCCCGCCGCACGCGCCATCTGGGCCAGACGCTGGATCGCACCCTCGATGTCCTTGCCCGCCACCATCATCAGGTCGGCCATCTCGTCGACCACGATCACGATGTAGGGGAGCGCCGAGAGGTCCATCGCCTCCTGCTCGAACACCGCCTCGCCGGTCTCGCGGTTGAACCCGGTCTGGACCGTGCGGGTGATGACCTCGCCGCGCTCGCGGGCCTCCTTCATCCGGGCGTTGTAGCCGTCGATGTTTCGGACCGCGATCTTGGACATCTTCTTGTAGCGCTCCTCCATCTCGCGCACGGCCCATTTGAGGGCGATCACCGCCTTCTTGGGGTCGATGACGACGGGGGAGAGCAGGTGCGGGATGCCGTCATAGACGGACAGTTCCAGCATCTTGGGATCGACCATGATCAGGCGGCACTCTTCCGGCTTCAGCCGATAGAGCAGCGACAGGATCATCGTGTTGATCGCCACGGACTTGCCCGAGCCGGTGGTGCCGGCCACCAAGAGGTGCGGCATCCGGGCGAGGTCGGCGATGATCGGCTCGCCGCCGATATTCTTGCCCAGGCACAAAGCGAGCTTGTGCTTGCTCTCGTAGAAGTCAGGCGCCGAAAGCAGTTCCCGGAGATAGACCGTCTCGCGGGTCTCGTTCGGCAATTCGATGCCGATGACGTTGCGGCCGGGGACGACCGCCACGCGAGCCGAGACCGCCGACATCGAGCGGGCGATGTCGTCCGACAGGCCGATGACGCGGCTCGACTTGGTGCCGGGTGCGGGCTCGAGCTCGTAGAGGGTCACGACCGGGCCGGGGCGCACCGCCAGGATGTCGCCGCGCACGCCGAAATCCTGCACCGTCTGCTGGAGGTTGAGGGCGTTCTGCTCCAGCACGTCGGCATCGACCTCCTCGGCGCCGTTCTCGTCCGGCAGGGCGAGCAGGCTGAGCGAGGGCAGCTCGTAATCGGCGTTCTCGACGCTGGCGATCTCCAGATGGCGGCCAGCCGGGATCAGGTGCGCCCGGGGGGCGACCATCGGCAGGGCAGGAGCGGGAGGGGTCTCGACCGGCTGGGCGGCGGGTGCCTCGACCAGCTCCGGCGCGGGGGCCGCCGCGAGGACGGGCTCCTCGAAGGCCGGCTCGTCCTGCACGGGCTCGGGCCCCGCCGGAGCGGGCTCGGGCTGCGGCGCCAGCTTGCCGCGCAGCAGGACCGTGCGCGGGGTCATCGGGATCACCACCCGGTCGGCCTCAGAGGCGGACCGAGCACCGTCGGCTGCCATCGGGGCAGCCGTCTCTAGCTGAAGCGCGGGTTCGGGCTCCAGCGCGGCCGAGGTCGGGACCACCGGCGCGGGCAGGCTCGGCTGGCCGGCGGCGCGGATCGCCGCCCGGGCGGCCATGGCGCAGAGTGCGGGGGCGCGGCGGGGCGCCACGGCAGACGGCGTCGCGGCGGCCGGCGGCTCGGTCGCGGCGCTGCCGGGGCCGAAGACCAGCGCCAGGGCGGGCTTGGCCGGCAGGAAGGCGTCGCGGATCGCGGCACTCTCGTCGGCCTGAAGGTCCGAAGGCTGGCCGTTGGTCTGGCCGTTATCCTGCCCGTCGGCGGGGCGCGGCGGCTGGTCGAACCGCACGAGCCGGTCGAGAACGTAGACCGGGCGCGGCGGCTGCGGGTTCGCGGCATCCTGCATCGGCGAAGTGCCGGGCTCGACCGACGGCAGGTCGGCGACGGCGTCGGCCGCCTCGATCACCGGTGCGACGGCGAGCGCCGCCTCGAGGCCGGCATGGGCGGGCTGGGACGCCAGCGCGGCCCAGGCCTCCACGGACGACCAATCGCCCACGTTCCAGTCGCTGCCGTCGAACCAGGGCTGCGCCTCGGACCAATCCGGCAGGTCGGACCAGTCGCGGGCGGGCGCCTCGGCCGGAGCCTGGACCGGAGCCTCAGCCATGACCGGCTCCGCGACCGCAACCTGGGCGATCGCCGCCGTGGAGTTGGCCAGCTCGACGCTCGGCCGCACCGGGCGGCGGTCCGGAGTGCGGAAGTAGCGGACGCCGGGGGGCGCCACGAAGGGCTGGCGCCACAATGGCACCGCCTCCCCGTCCTCCGCGATCTCGGTCGGCACGGCCTCGGGCATCGCGACGGCCGGCATGGCCGCGATGGCCTCGAGCCGCGCCTGCTCGGCCTGCTCGCGCTCGGCCCGCTCCCGGGCCTCCTGCTCGCGGGCGGCCCGCTCGGTCTCGACGGCGAGCGCAGCCGCCTGTGCCTCGGCGCGGGCGCGCTCCAGGGCGACGCGCTCGGCCTCCAGGGCGCGCTGGCGGCGCTCCTGCAGGACCGAATCGGGGGTGCGGGTCCAGCGCGCCGCCGGCGCAGGGGTCTGGACCGGGGCAGCTGGAGGCGCGCCCTCCGGGGCGATCGCGGCGGGCCGGCGGGGCTGGCGCACCAGCACGCCCGGGGTCGAGGCGCTGCGGTCGATCCGGCTCTCGAAGCGCGGCTCGTCGAGGGCGTCGAGGCTTGCCCGGTCGTCGAACACCTGGTCCGGCCAGACGTGCTCGGGCGGCGCCGAGGCGCTGGCGCGCGGCCCGCGCTCGAAGCCCTCGCGTCCGACCATGGCGGCCGGCGCGGTCAGCCAGCTCGGCTCCGCCCGGCGGCCGGGAGCGCCGTAGGCCGGACGGGCGGGCAGCCCCGCCGGGGAGCCGGACAGGCGACGGGTGAGACTCGCCCGCAAGGCCATCAGCCGGTGCGCCAGGGCGCCGAGGGACAGGCCCGAACGGTCGCCGCCGCGGACCGGGCGGGCAGGATCACGATGAGAGTACGGAGGCCGTCCCGATGCGCGCATGGGTTCTCGAACGATACTCGAAACAGGGATCCGCCGGTGGCCGGCGGGCTGCCCCGAGTTAGGCCAAGTGTCGTTAACGGAGGCTTGTCGCGGCCCCTCGAGCGGAAACCACGTTGGGATTTTCGGCCTGTTCCCGAGGTGCATGGGACGGCCATCCGAGACTGTCTTTGCGAGCCGCGCGAAGCGAGCCAGAGCAGCGCGCGCGTCCCGCAGGTGGCGGATCCCCGGGTTGCTTCGCTGCGCCCGTAATGACGGTGGACGGGTATGCGTCGCCGGAGCCCCGTCGCGCACCATATGATACCGGCAGCCACCCCTCACCCGGACAGGCGCCCGTGACCCAGCCCAATTCCGAGCCTTCCGCCGACCTCAAGGCGCGCTTCCGGTCCCTGTACCGTCACGGCTTCGCCCGGGTGGCGGCCTGCACCGGGCGCAGCCACCCGGGCGATCCCCCCCGCAACGCCGACACGGTGCTCGCCCTCGCCCGGACCTGCCACGAGGCCGGGGCGGCGCTGGCGGTTTTCACCGAACTCGGGCTCTCGGCCTACGCGATCGAGGACCTGCTGCTCCAGCAGACCTTGCTTGACGCGGTCGAGGCTGCCGCCGCCCGGGTGATCGCCGAATCGGCGACCTTGCGGCCGCTGCTGCTGGTCGGGGCGCCCCTGCGTTGGCGCCACCGGGTCTACAATTGCGCCCTGGCGATCCAGGGCGGCCGGCTGCTCGGCGTGGTCCCAAAGACCTTCCTGCCGAACTACCGGGAATTCTACGAGAAGCGCCATTTCGCCTCCGGAGCCGGGATCCTGGGCGAGACCATCCGGGTCGCCGGATGCGAGGCGCCGTTCGGCACCGACCTGCTGTTTCCCGCCGAGGACCTGCCCGGTTTCGTGGTCGGGGTCGAGATCTGCGAGGACCTCTGGGTTCCGGAATCGCCCGGCATGCGGGCGGCGCTCGCCGGCGCCACGGTGCTCGCCAACCTCTCGGGCAGCCCGATCACGGTCGGCCGGGCCGAGTCGCGGGCGCTGCTCTCCCGGGCGGCCGCGATGCGGGGCGCCTGCGCCTACGTCTACGCCGCCGCCGGCCAGGGTGAATCGACCACCGACCTGTCCTGGGACGGGCAGACCAGCATCGACGAGCTGGGCGTGCGGCTGGCCGAGGGTCAGCGCTTCCCGACTGGCCCGCTGGCGACGCTGGCCGATATCGACCTCGACCTGATCGCCCAGGACCGGCTCCAGGCCGGCAGCTTCGACGACAACACGCGTGGCAGCGCCCTCCCCTACCGGCGGGTCGGCTTCCGGCTCGACCCGCCCGCGGGCGATCTCGGGCTGATCCGGCGGATCGAGCGCTTCCCGTTCGTGCCGGCCGACCCGTCCCGCCTCGCCCAGGATTGCTACGAGGCCTACAACATCCAGGTGGCTGGCCTCGCCCAGCGGCTCGAGGCCACGGGCACCCGCAAGGCGGTGATCGGCGTCTCCGGCGGCCTCGATTCGACCCATGCGCTGATCGTGATCGCCAAGGCGTTCGACCGGCTGGGCTACCCGCGCTCGGACATCCTGGCCTACACGCTGCCGGGCTTCGCCACCTCGAACGCGACCAAGACCAACGCCCACGCGCTGATGAAGGCGCTCGGCTGCACCGCCGCCGAGATCGATATCCGCCCGGCGGCCAAGCAGATGCTCGCCGATATGGGCCACCCTTTCGCGCGGGGCGAGGCGGTCTACGACGTGACCTTCGAGAACGTCCAGGCTGGCCTGCGCACCGACTACCTGTTCCGCCTGGCCAACCAGGCGGGCGGGCTGGTGATCGGCACCGGCGACCTCTCGGAGCTGGCGCTCGGCTGGTGCACCTACGGCGTCGGCGACCAGATGAGCCACTACGCGGTCAATACCGGCGTGCCCAAGACCCTGATCCAGCACCTGATCCGCTGGGTGATCAGCAACCGGGAGGTCGGGCCTGAGGCGAGCCACACGCTGCAGGCGATCCTCGACACCGAGATCTCCCCTGAGCTGGTGCCGGTGGACCAGGACGACAGCCCGCAGAGCACCGAGGCCACGATCGGCCCCTACGCGCTGCAGGATTTCAACCTGTTCTACACGCTGCGCTACGGGTTCAGGCCCTCCAAGATCGCCTTCCTGGCGCTGCATGCATGGGGCGACAAGGCGCGCGGCCACTGGGCGCCGGACTTCCCGGAGACCAAGCGGGTCGCCTACGACCTGCCCGAGATCCGACGCTGGCTCGGAGTGTTCCTCAACCGATTCTTCGGGTTCAGCCAGTTCAAGCGCTCGGCGCTGCCCAACGGACCGAAGGTCTCGGCCGGGGGCTCGCTGTCGCCCCGCGGCGACTGGCGCGCGCCGTCGGACGGCTCGGCGCGGATCTGGATCGAGGAGCTGACCCGAAACGTGCCTGAAACTTGACCGTCACAAACTCGACCGATTGTGCCATTATGAGCACGGTCAAGGCGAATCTGCCCAGTACCAGATCTGGTATTGGACGGGTTCGACGGCGGGGCGGCCAAGCGGAGGGACTCCGATGCGAAGCTACAACCTGTTCCAGCTCAAGGCCGTCGAAGGCCTCTGCTGCGCGGTGCCGGAGGCCAGCACCGTCCCGCCCTTCATCGGCGCCGGCCGCTGGACCTTCGGGGGCAAGCTCGACGGCGACAGCCGGCAGCCCCTGGATTTTGACGACCGGGCCGCCGACACCGCGGTGCGCTTCAACGGCTTCTACCTGTTCCAGACGATGGACCGGCGTTTCATCGCCTGATCCCTGTGAATAGGGACGGTCACCGTATTGGCGCCAGGAATTCTTAAGAGCTGGCGGGCAGACTGATCCGCATGACGGATCATCGCAAAGAGACGCGCCAGAGGGTGTTCCTCAAGGGCCGCATCGTCTTCAACAACGGCTCGTCGAGCTTCGACTGCCTGGTGCGCGACCTCTCGGTCTCGGGCGCCCGCCTGGTCCTGAGCGACGCCACGACCCTTCCGCAGGTGTTCGACCTCTACATCCCACAGAAGGACCGGACCTACCGGTCGACCCTGTGCTGGCGCCGGGAGGACGGCATCGGCGTCACCTTCTCGGACTCCGCCGGCGCCGGCCCGGCGAGCCCCGATCCGGCCGCGACCGAACCCGCCCTACGGCAGCGCATCGCCGAGTTGGAGGCCGAGAACGCCGCCTTGCGCCGGCTCCTGGGCGGCATGGCCCAGCCGAGCGCGGCCTGAGTATCCCGAAATCGCGTCCCCGAGGGCCAAGCCCTTTGGGGGGTCTCGGGGACGCGGAGCCCCGATGAAGCCGCCCCCCGCGTTACTGCGCTTCGAGTGCCGCCCGGATCCGCGCCGCGTGGTCGGCCAGCAAGGCGTTGTCGGCCATCCCGCCTTCGTGGCGCTTCAGCGGCACGCCCTCGCGCCGAGGTATGATGTGGACGTGCAGGTGGAACACGGTCTGCCCGCCCGCCGGCTCGTTGAACTGGAACAGGGTGAGCCCCTCGGCCTGGAACGCCGTCTTCACGGCCCGGGCGACCTTCTGCACGCTCACGATCAGGGCCGCCAGGGAGGCCGGGTCGGCATCGAGCAGGCCGCGGGCGGGCGCCTTCGGGATCACCAGGGTATGGCCCTCGCCCTGGGGCATCACGTCCATGAAGGCCAGGGTGTCGGCATCCTCGTAGACGCGGTGGCACGGGATCTCGCCCCGCAGGATCTTGGCGAAGATGTTGTCGGGGTCGTACTGCGCGTCGGCCATGCGTCCTCCGGGTTTTCCTGACTCGTCTCAGCTTGCACGGGGCACCCCCGCGCGTCCACACGGGAACCGACACCGCACGGCAACGCTTGGGTGGCGGCAGCAGGGAGGCCGGGATGGCGCACGAGAGCACGGGGGCGATCTATGCGGCGGCGGGGGCGAACCTCGCCATCGCGGCGGCGAAGTTCGTCGGCGGGGCGCTGACCGGCTCCACCGCAATGCTCGCCGAGGGCGTGCACTCGGTGGTGGATACCGCCAATCAGGTGCTGCTGCTCCTGGGGATGAAGCGGGCCAAGAAGCCGGCCGATGCCCGCCACCCGTTCGGCTACGGGCGCGAGATCTACTTCTACGCCTTCGTGGTCGCGCTGATGATCTTTTTGGGCGGCGGCCTGTTCGCGGTCTACGAGGGCATCGAGCGGGTCCGCCACCCCTCGCCGGACGCGGACGCCCACCTTTTCGGCTACACCGTGCCGGGGATCTGGGTGAACGTCGCGATCCTGGGCTTCGCCATCGTGGCCGAGGGCGTGTCCTGGATCGTGGCGATGCGCCAGTTCTGGGCCGAAAAGGGCAAGAGCTCGGCGATGCGGGCGATCCGCCGCAGCAAGGATCCGACCCTGTTCACGATCCTCGCCGAGGACACCGCGGCGCTGATCGGCCTGCTGATCGCCTTCGCGGGCGTGGTCCTGGCCCATTGGCTGGAGAGGCCGAGCCTCGACGGCTGGGCCTCGGTGGGGATCGGCCTCGTGCTGGTCGGCATGGCGGTGTTCCTGATGATCGAGACCCACGGCCTGCTGATCGGCGAGGCCGCCGACCCCGCCGTGGTTGCGGCGATCTCGGACCTCGTGCGCGCCGAACCCGGCGTGCTCCATCTCAACGAGGTCCTGACCCAGCATCTCGGGCCCTCCGACATCCTGGTGAATGTCAGCATCGACATGGCCGACGACCTGAGTGCTGGCGAGGTCGAGAGCCTGGTGACCCGCCTTGATCGGGCGGTGAAGCAGCGCAACCCGGACGTGACCCGGGTGTTCATCGAGATCCAGACCCAGGCCGACCATGCGTTGCGCGCGGCGGCGTGAGGGCGGTTGATCGCGCCATCGTCATTGCTAGCGCAGCGAAGCAATGACGGCGCGTAAGGCGATGCTGAGCAGGGTGGAACGCCCGAAAACCTCGCCTAGCCGGCCAGCCCCACCTGCGCGAGGCTCAGGGCCCAGACCCGATCCTGTACGGATTCGTCCCGGCTCTCCGCCGAGGATTGCTTCGGGCGGCTATGCGAGAAGTAGCGGCCGGTGACACCGTCGAGTTCGGGAGCGGTCGCCACGTGGAGCGAGGTCGCGGCGCCCTTGTCAGGCCGGATCAGGAACGGGCGCATCAGCGACCAGACGGCGCCGAACGCGCCGCCGGTGTTCTTGGCAAAGCCGGTCTTGACCACCCCGGGATGTAGGGCGTTCACGGTGATGCCGTCGGCCTTCACCCGCCGGGCGAGCGCGTAGGTGAACAGCACGTTGCCGAGCTTGGCCTGGGCATAGGCCCGCATGGCGCCGTAGCGGCGGGCGCCCTCGATGTCGGAAAAGTCGATATGGCCGCGATAATGCGCCGCCGAGGCAACGTTGACGATCCGCGGCTTGGCCCCGGCCATTGCCGAGGCCTTGAGGGTATCGAGGAGTTCGAGCGTCAGCAGCACGTAGCCGAGATGGTCCAGCGCCCAGGTGCGCTCGATGCCGTCGACCGTGAGCGCCCGCCGGTCGAAGATCGCCCCGGCATTGTTCACCAGGACGTCGAGGCGGGGATAGGTGGCGCGCAGGGACGCGGCGAGCCGGCGGATCTCGGCCTGGGCCGACAGGTCGGCGACGTGCGGGTCCACCACGGCACCCGGGACGGCGGCGCGGATCCGCTCGGCTGCAGCCCGCGTCTTCTCCGGATCGCGGCCGACGATGGCGACCCGCGCGCCTCTGCGCGCGAGTCCCAGGGCCGTCTCGTAGCCGATGCCGTTGGTCGCCCCGGTGACGAGGGAGACCGTGTTCCGCATCGAATCCGCCATGCGGCTCAGAAGACCGCCTGGCCGACCGCGAAGGCGATGACCACGATCACGATGGCGACCAGCAGGAACAGGCCGAACAGGATGCGCGCCAGCGAGCTCGCGCCCGAGGCGATGCCGGTGAAGCCGAGGCCGCCCGCGATCAGCGAGATCACGAAGCAGATGAGGGCCCATTTCAGCAAGGTCATCGCGTCACTCCGGAAGCGCCCGCGGCACGGGCGAATAACAATCGAATGCTCAACCGGCTGCAAGCGAGACCGTTCCGCGGCCGCATGGTTCGAACAGCCTTTTATTCTTAACGGGCGGGTTCCGCCGAGCCATCGGGCGGCCTGCGTGCCGAAGACCTGCGCCGCGGCTAGTCATGAGAGTTTCGCCTTCAAGGTGAGACGCCCTGCCGATGAACCTGCGCAGCCCGACGCGCGCGTGGCGCTACGACTCCATATGGAGATCATGGTTCCGCGCTCGAAGGTTTCGACAATAGCGAACTAACCGTTCGGAATATCCTTCGGACACATCATCCCGGTGATTAGGCCGTACCCGGCACCGCGCGCCGGGACGAACTCGGCGCGATGGCCGGCGCCGTGCAGGTGTTCAAGGACAACCTGATCCGCACCAGGATCCTGAAGGAGGAGACGACCCTGGCTCGGGCTTCCGCGGAGGCGCAGCGGCGCACAGCCATACGCCAGATGGCCGACGCCCTTGAGCAGGCGGTCGGCGGGATCGTCGGCATGGTCCCGTCCTCGGCCACCGAGCTGTCGCGCCGGTCGGAGCAGCTCACGGCCGAGGTCCGCCGCTTCCTGGCGACCGTTCGGGCCACGTAGGCCCGCACGAACCGGGCTCCGCCGCAGGGCGGGGTCCGCGTTCCGCGAGGCTCAGGCGGTCTTCGTCACCGGCTGGGCCGGGACGTCGGCCCGCGCCAGCATCAGCTCGGCGAGCGTGTGGTAGAGCCCGCCGCGGCAGACCGCTTTCGAGGCCGCGTCGGCGATCAAAGCCGCGACCATCAGCGGGATCATCATCGTGTGGTTCTGGGTCATCTCGGTGACGATCACGAAGCTGGTGATCGGCGCCTGGAGCACGCCGGTGAGATAGGCGACCATCCCGATCAGCACGAGGGCGCCCACGGGCATGTCCGGCAGCAGGCCGTGCACCGTCCCGCCGATCCCGGCGCCCACCGCTAGCGACGGCGCGAACAGGCCGCCCGGAATGCCGCTGACCGAGCTGAGCACCGTGGCGGCGAATTTCAGCGGCGCGTAGGTCCAGCTGGTCGTGGCGTCGCCGTGCAGGATTGCCCGGGCCTCCTCGTAGCCGGTGCCGTAGGCGGTGCCGTGGGAGGCCAGCCCGCACAGAGCCACGCACAGGCCGCAAGCCGCCGCGAACACCACCGGCCGCGCCCGGATCAGGCGGCCGGCCACCCCCGGCAGGCCCCGGGCGAACAGGATCACCAAGCGGCTGAACACCCCGCCGGCGAAGCCGCCCAAGCCGGCGAGCAGCGGCACGATCCAGCCGGCGGCCAGCGGCAGCTCCGCCTGGCTGGTGCCGAAATAGGTGTAGTTGCCGAGCAGCCAGAGGGAGGTGAGGCCGGCGGCCACGATCCCGGCGACGATCAGCCCGGACGAGCGCGCCTCATAGGCCCGGCCCAGCTCCTCGATCCCGAACACGATGCCGGCGAGCGGGGTGTTGAACGCCGCCGCGACCCCGGCCGCCCCGCCCGCGAGGAGCAGCCCCGGCAGGCGGTCGGGCGTCAGGCGGCCGAAGGCGGCCATGATCGCCGCGCCGACCTGCACGGTCGGCCCTTCGCGTCCGGCCGAGGCGCCGCACAGCAGGCCGAGGAACAGGACCAGCACCTTGCCGCAGGCCACGCGCGGCGAGATCAGCGAGAACCGGAACCGTTCATCGCGGGCGTGCCGGGCCGCGATCACCTGCGGGATGCCGGACCCTTGCGAGTTCGGGAACACCGTCCGGGCCAGCAGCGCGGCCAGCGCGAAGCCCGCCGGCGTGAGCACCAGGGCGATCAGCGGCGACGGCGCGGTCAACCGCCGGAACCCCTCCTGCGCCAGGTCGGCGCCCTTGGCCATCAGCACCGCGGCCAGACCGACGCAGATACCGCCGGCCAGGAACAGCAACCGCCCCCGCCACAGCGGATAGGCCTCGAGCGAGGCCGAGCGCAGGCGTGTGATCGAGCGGCGGTAGCGGGAGCGTCTCGGCCCCGAACCGGCGGGCTCGATCGTCGTCGGTGCGTCCCGCATCTCGGTCATGACAGGCTACTTCGTCCGCAAAGCCGGAGCGTGCGGTATAGCGTGGCGCGCGGGGAATGGGGCATCACCCAGAAGATCCATCCGCTCGGCGAATCTCCAAATCACCTGCTCATGCTGAGGCGGCGGAGCGCAGCGCAGCCCTCGAAGGAGCCCTTCAGCGATCGCGCGGGCAACTGGAGCCCTCCTCCGAGGCGCCCGCTGCACCGCCGCACCTCAGGATAAGGGGGTCTGGTGGGAGCAGGCTGGGTCTGAACAGACCGCTCACCCCTCCGCCGCACACAGCCGCTCCACGGCCTTCACATAGCCCTTCGCGTCGAACTTCTTCAGTGAGTTCTCGCTCTGGTAGCGGACCGTCCCGAAGATCGGGCGGCGCTGCCAGGGGCGGTCGTGCAGGCCGTAGACCCAGGCGACGTTGGTGAAGGAGTTGGGGTCGCGCCCGTCCAGGAAGTAGCGGTTGTTGAGCCGGAGCGTCCGGGCGAAGCCCTCCTCGGGCGAGGGCGACCATTCCAGGATCTTCTTGCCCCAGTACATCCGCAGCTGGTTGTGCATGTAGCCGGTCACGCGCATCTCGCGCATCGCGGCGTTCCAGTAATGGTCGTGGGTCTCGCCGGCCGCGAGCTGCTCTTCCGAATAGAGGGTCGGTCGCGCGTCCTCGGCCTGCTCAGCCAGCGTCTTGCGCGCCCAGTCCGGCACCGCTCTCTCGTAATCGTCGTAGCCCTCCGTGTAGAAGACGTGGTTCATGGCGAGCTCGCGCCGGACGATCAGCTCCTCCAGGTAGGCGCCGCGATCGTCATCGTCTCCGACCTTGGCCTCCCGCACCGCCAGGGCGATCTCCACCGGCGAGATCTGGCCGAAATGCAGGAACGGGCTCATGTGGGAGGCGGCCGCGGCCTCCGGCATGTTCCGGCCGGCGCCGTAGCCCTCGAACCCGTCCGCGAGGAACGCCTTCAGGCGCTTGCGGGCCTCGGTCTCGCCGCCGGTGAAGCGCTTCACCGGCCCGACCACCCGGTCGAGGCTCATCCCGGCGAGCACCGCCTCCGGATCGGAGACGTCGATCTCGCCCTCGGGCGTCACGTCCTTCGCGGCATGCTTGAGCGTGCGCGGCTTCAGGTCGGCGATGAACGGGTCCCAGAGTCGGTTCAGTTTCGGCCGGAGCGTCCGGGCGGCGAATTCGTGCTTGTTCGAGGCCGTCTCCACCGGCACGACCACGTCGCCCTCGACCTGGACGATCCGGGTCTTCACCGCCTTCGCGATCTCCCGGTACCAGCCCTTCTGGATGGCAAGGTAGCCCCGGTCGAGCACCAGCAGCGCCGCCTCCTCGGCCAGGTCGATGGCGATCTTGGCGGGCGCGCATTTGCGCATTACGAATCCGACGCCGCGCTTCTCCAGACCGGCCTTCGCATCCGCGAGGCCCTGAAGCAGGAAGGCGTAGTGGCGGGCATTGGCCTCGGGGAAGCCGCTGGCGCCGTCGAGCAGCCCGAAGCAGGCGATCACCGGCAGGTCGAGCCGGTTCGCCTCCTCGATGGCGAGTTCGAGGGCCGGGTTGAACCCGGCGCGGTTGGCCTGCTGAAGGAGATACAGGACGTAACGCCCGTCCGCCCGCGGCTCGACATCGTTCAGAACCCGGATCCGCTCGCCCTGGATCGCCATATTCGCACGCACGCTTTCTTCACTCGGATCAAAAGAAACTTGGCCGGAAACCTAGAGCGGGCGACGAATTCGTCCGTTCAGCCGACCACCATGAAATGCCGCAGTGAAGTCATCAGCCGGCAACCAACGCGGCGCAGCGAAACCAGGGTTTCTCAAAGGTTTACGTCCGGTTTTGTCTGCCGATCGCGCATCAGATCTGTTGTCCGGGACCCTGAAACGGCTGCGACATTTTCGACACAGCCGGTTCGCGATCCGTCCTGAGCCGTATGAAAGGTCAGCCTTTCTGTCCGAACGCTCTTGTAATTTTTCGCAATGCGCGCAGATTGTGCAGCGCGGGATGGCGATGGCGTCGCGATCCCGCTGCCCTTCTTGGGCGTTTCCTCCCTAGACTTCGGGCCGCTCCTTCGGGGGTGGCCTTTTTTCTTGTCCGCTCGCCTCTGTCACCGAAGCGCGGCCGGAACGCTGGCCCCGGACCGCGCGGCGCGTCATGCTCGCGGTGAGCGCCGGGACAGGCGCCGGAGGATACGCCATGAGGATGATTTCGCGCGCGCTGCCGGCGCTCGCCTGCCTGCTCGCCCTGGCGGGGCCCGCAGCGGCCGCGGATGCGCCGCGCTTCCAGGTCGATCCGGCCTGGCCGAAGCCGCTGCCGAACGACTGGATCCTGGGCCAGGCCGCGGGCGTCGCGGTTGACGCGCAGGACCATATCTGGGTGGTCCAGCGGCCGCGCACGCTCACCGACGACGAGAAGGCCGCGAGCCTCGATCCGCCGCGCAGCAAGTGCTGCAAGCCCGCGCCGCCGGTGCTCGAATTCGCCCAGGACGGCACGCTGCTACGCAGCTGGGGCGGCCCGGGCGAGGGCTACGACTGGCCGACGAACGAGCACGGCGTCCAGATCGACGAGAAGGGCTTCGTCTGGATCGCCGGCAACGGCGACCAGGACGGCCAGCTCCTGAAGTTCACGCCCGACGGCAAGTTCGTCCTGCAGATCGGCAAGTCCGGCCCCCAGACCGACAGTCGCGACACCAGCCGCCTGGGCAAGCCGGCCAATGTCGATTTCGACATGGCGGCCAACGAGGTCTACGTAGCGGACGGCTACTACAACCACCGCATCATCGTGTTCGACCGGGACAGCGGCGCGTTCAAGCGGATGTGGGGCGCCTACGGGAAGCCGCCCACCGACGACAAGCTCGGCCCCTATGACCCGGCCGCCGCCCCGCGCCAGCAATTCGCCAACCCGGTCCATTGCGTGCGCATCGCCCATGACGGGCTGGTCTATGTCTGCGACCGGACCAACAACCGGATCCAGGTGTTCCAGAAGGACGGCAGCTTCGTGAAGGAGTTCGTCGTCGAGAAGGACACCCGGGCCAACGGCTCGGTCTGGGAGTTGGCCCTCTGGCCGGATGCCGACGAGACCTACCTGCTCAACGCCGACGGGGCCAACAACGAGGTCCGCACCCTCGACCGCGCCACCGGCGCGACGGTGGGCGCCTTCGGCCGCAACGGGCGCATGGCGGGCCAATTCCACTGGGTCCATAACCTCGCGGTCGATTCCAAAGGCAACGTGTTCACCACCGAGGTCGACACCGGCAAGCGGGCGCAGAAGTTCCTGGCCGTGGGACATTTCGTGCTGCGCAAGCGGGTCCCGTGACGGCGGATCGGCTCGACGGCACGGCACCCCGGCGCGTCCTCGTCCTCGGCGGCACCGGGACGATCGGCCGGGCGACGGTGCGGGCGCTGGCGGCGCGCGGTCACGCGGTCGTCTGCCTCGTCAGGCAGCCCGCCCCGTTACCGGCGGGCGTTACCGCGCGGGTCGCGGACGTGACCGATCCGGCCGCGCTCGCGCGGGACGGCATCCGCGGCGAGCCGTTCGACGTCCTGGTCTCGTGTCTCGCCTCGCGCACCGGTTTGCCCGACGACGCCTGGGCGATCGATTACCGGGCGCAGGTGAACGCGCTGCGCGCCGCCGAGGCGGCCGGCGTCACGCACGTCATCCTGCTCTCGGCGATCTGTGTCCAGAAGCCGGTTCTCGCCTTCCAGCACGCCAAGCTGGCCTTCGAGCGGGTGCTGATGGACTCGAGCCTCGCCTACACGATCGTGCGCCCGACCGCGTTCTTCAAATCGCTCTCAGGGCAGATCGACCGCGTGACGCGCGGCAAGCCGTTCCTGGTCTTCGGCGACGGGTTGCTGACCGCCTGCAAGCCGATCAGCGACGACGATCTGGGCGGCTACCTCGCCGACTGCATCGATGCCGGGGACCGGCGCAATCGCGTGCTCCCGATCGGCGGACCGGGCGAGGCGATGACCCCGAAAGCGCAGGGTGAGCACCTGTTCGCCCTGCTGGGGCGCGCGCCGCGCTTCCGGCACGTGCCGGTGGCGCTGCTCGACGGGATCATCGCCGTCCTGAGCACGCTCGGGCGGTGGATCCCGGCGCTGGCCGCCAAGGCCGAGCTCGCGCGCATCGGGCGCTACTACGCCACGGAATCGATGCTCGTGCTGGATCCGGCGACGGGCCGTTACGATGCCCATGCCACGCCCTCGACGGGCTCGGACACGCTGTTCGCCTATTACGCGCGTGTCGTCCGGGGCGAGGCTGTCGCCGAGCGCGGCGACCACGCCGTGTTCTGACAGCACGGACAACAGACGCCGACGACCGTGTTTGCCCCGTTCTCCCGGTCTCAACCTCATCCTGAGGTGCCCGCACCAGCGGGCCTCGAAGGATGAGGGGGTGATTGGGAGTGCCGTCACTCGGAACCGTCCACCGGCCAAGAGCGCGACGTCAAGCAGGCCCTCAGATGGGCTCGTGAGCATCGCGCCCCTCAGCGCGCGGCGCTCGCCCCCGCCCGGCTCGCCGCCAGCGCCGCGGCCTTCCCGGCCGCCGCGTAGAGGTTGATCCGGGAATACACCCCGAATTCCGAGCCGTCGTCCAGGAAGCCGCCGCCCGGGCCCTGCGTCTCGGTCAGGATGGCGTTGGCCTCCTCGAGCGTGAGCGCCGGGAAGGCGGCGGTCAGTAGGTGGCCGGCCTCCGGGGCGATCTTGCCGACATCCTCCCGGGCGTTGGCGGTGACGTCGTGCACGACAGGCAACCCGTAGGTCTGGGTCGCCTCGTAGAAGGCTGCGTTAGCGGCCGAGTCCTTGAACCGGCCGGTATCCTGCGCCGCGCAAGCCGCGACCGTGTCGCCGCAGCCGGCCTTAAGCGCGTCGGTCATGGCCGCGCGGGCCTCCTTCAGGAGCGCCCGGTAATCGGTCACGCCGACGCGCTTGTCCGCATCGGTCGCGTTCGCGTCGATCACCGCCGGGTTCTTCCGGATCTGGCCGACATAGGCCGGATCGTTGGCGAGCAGATGCGCCACCGCGTGGAGCGAGGTCGCGCGCCCGCCGATCACGTCCATGGCGTAATGCGCCCCGACGATGATCCGGTCGTTGCCGTACTCGGCGGCGCGGGCGACCATCTGCTGGTAGCGCTCCGGCACCAACAGGGCGAGGATCAGCGACTCGGTGTAGCCGTAGGTCGTGTGGCCGCTGGGATAGGACGGGCTGTCGACGAGATCCTGCTTGGGTCCGCGCAGCCAGTCGAGGGAGTGGGAGGCCGCGCCGAAATAATCGGTGCCCCGGTAGGCCTGGAGATGCGGCAGGGTCTGGAACGGGCGCGAATTGCCGAACCGGTCGGCCCCCGGGCTGCCCGCCGGCCGGCCGTAGGCCTTGCCGAACACGTCGGTGACGGTGCCGTCGGTGAGCAGCGCGGCGGCCTCGGCCGAGACCGCGTGCGTGCCGTGGATCGTGCCGTTGCCGAAGAAGTACTTGCCCGAATTCGAATCCGACTTGGTGACGTTGTTGGTGTAGCCGATCAGGTCGGCCACCGTCGGCGCGACGCTCGTGAAGGTCTTGGTGTCGCTGTAGCGCGCCCGGCCCTGATAGGCGGTGGCGAGGGCCGTGCCGAGGCCGTCGGCGAGGCCGGTGGCATTGCCGTCGGTGATGAAGCAATCCCGCAGCGCGAGCTGCTGCTGCTCGGGGAAGGGCAGCAGGGTCGGCTGCTTGAGGGCGCCGGTCTGGATGTCGCCGGTCACCCGCAGATTGGCGTCGAGCGCCGCCATGCCCGCCGGGCTCCCCTGTAGCCGGGCCACCGGGGCCAGGCCGCGCAGCGCGGTGAGGTTGGCAGGCGATTGCGCCAGCGCCTGGAGCGGCAGCGCTGTCCCGAGCAGCGCCAGGCCGAGTCTCAGCGTCCCGATCATGCCGTCCCTCCGCGGGGTTCGTTCGAGCCGTCGCGTCAGCCCCGTGCCCGGGCCCGAATCATGAAGTTATCGTAGGTGTATTCTGCCACCTGGAACCAGAGATATTCCTCGTTCCGGAAGGTCCGCATCGCCTCGTAGACTCGGCGGAAATCGGCGTTCTTGGCGGCGATCTCGGCATAGACGTCGTTGGCGTTCTTGAGCGCGCCCTCCATGACGTCCTGCGGGAACGGCCGCAGCTGGGCGCCGCCGGCGACCAGCCGGCGCAGGGCCTGCGGGTTGCGCGCATCGTACTTGGCCTGGACTTCGGCCCCGACCTCGGTGGCCGCCGAGCGCAGGATCGCCTGGTAGGCCTTCGGCAGTGCCTTCCACTTCTCGGCGTTGAACCAGAAGTGCAGCATGGCGCCGCCCTCCCAGAAGCCGGGATAATGGTAGACCGGCGCCACCTTCTGCAGGCCGAGCCGCTCGTCGTCGTAGGGGCCGATCCACTCGGCGGCGTCGAGCTTCTTCGATTCCAGTGCCTGGTAGATCTCCGGTCCGGGCGTCGCCTGCGGCTGGACGCCGAACTTGGCGAGCACCTGCCCGCCCATGCCGCCGATGCGGAACTTGAGACCCTGGAGGTCGGCGACGCTCTTGATCTCGCGCCGGAACCAGCCGCCCATCTGCGCGCCGGTATTGCCCCCGGGCAGGCAGACCAGCCCGGATTTGGCGAAGACCTCGCTGAACAGCTCCGCCGCGCCGCCGGCCTGCCACCAAGCGGCGGCACCCCGCGCATTGAGCCCGAACGGGATCGCGGTGGCCAGCGCGAAGGTCGGGTCCTTGGCCTGGCCGAGGGTCGCCGGGCCGTGGCCCATCTCGACGGTGCCGGCCGACACGGCGTCGAGCAGGCTCTCGGCCGGGACCGGCTCGCCGGGCCCGAGCACCTGGATCTGGAAGCGGCCGTCGGTGGCCTCGGCGACGATCCGGCTCAGGGCCTCGGGCGCGCCGAACAGGATGTCGAGGTTCTTGGCGTAGGCCGAGGACAGGCGCCAGCGCAGCTCCGGGGCGCCCTGGGCCCGGGCGGGCGCGGCCAGCGGCGCGGCGATCGCCGCGCCGAGACCGGCGGTCAGCACCGCGCGGCGGCGCGGTCCGGCAGCGCGTGGGGGCGCAGTATGAGGCTCGTCCAACGGCATCTCGTCTGAGCGTGTCCAATCCGGCCGGCGCGCAGGTAGCACGTCCGCGCCCATTCTCGAAAGCGTCTCCGGATGGCCCCGCCGTGGCGCCATAACGCCTCGAAACCGCCGATCGCCCGTGTTAGGCGCCCGGCCATGCGATCCGAGCCCCAAGTGCCCCTCCCCGAAGCGCCCCTCCCCGACGTAACCCTGCACACCGTCTGCGGCCTTGAGGAGCTGGCGGGCCATGGCGGGAGCGGGGTCACGCACGTCCTGTCCCTGCTCGATCCCGGCACGCCCGAGCCGGAGGCCTTCAGCACCTACGGCGCCCATGCCCGCACGACCCTGCACTTCCACGATTGTCTCGGCCCGGGCGACGGCCTCGTCCCGCCCGAGCCCGAGCACGTCGCGGCGATCCTGGCCTTCGGGCGCGACCTCGACGGCGCCGGCCATCTCTTGGTCCATTGCCATTACGGCCTGTCGCGCTCCACGGCGGCGCTGCTGATGCTGTTCGCCCAGGCCGAGCCGGAGACATCCACCGACGCCCTGGTCGCGCGCCTCCACGCCGTGCGCGAGCCGGCCTGGCCCAACGCCCGGATGATCGGCTTCGCGGATGCCATGCTCGGCCGCGAGGGCCGCCTCAGCGAGGCGGTCCGCCAGCTCCACGCGCTCCAATTGCGGGTGCGGCCGCATCTCGCCGAGCTGCTGCGCGGGCTGGGGCGCAGCGCCGAGGTCGATGCCGCCGAGCGGGGATAGGGGGGCCGTCGGGCGCGCGTCAGAACCGACCGCTCACTTCCCGGCGGGCGTGAAGCTGCCGTCCTTCCACACGTAGAGCACGTAGCCCTGGGCGGTGACGTCGCCCTTGGAATCGAACCCCACCGTGCCGAGGACCAGATCGAACCGCTCCGTATGGAGCGCCTGGGCGATCGGCTTCGGCTCGGCGGAATGGGCGAAGTTGCCGGCCGCGACCAGGGCCTGCAGGGCGGCATAGCCGTAGATCGTCGAGCCGGTGGGGTCGCCGCCCTCGGCCTTGAACGCCCGCACGACGGCCGCGGCGGCGGGCTGGCGGCTCGGATCGAGGTAGAAGGTCATCAGCACGCCGTTGCTGGCCGAGCCCGCGACCTTGGCGAAGTCCGGCGTTGCGATCGCCGAGGTGCCGAACCATTGCGGGCGGTAGCCGCGATCGGCCGCGACCTTCACCAGGCGGCCCATCTCGGTGGCGTCGCCGCCGTAATACACAACCTCGATCCCCGCGCCCTTGAGCCGGTCCACCAGGGCGGCATCGTCGGCATCGCTCGGCGCGAACGACAGGGACAAGGTCTCGTTGATACCGATCCGGTTGAGGTTGTCCTTGGTGGCCGCCGCCAGCGTTCGGGAGGCCGGGGTCGGGTCCTGGATCAGCGCGATCTTGCGGTCGCGGAACCGCTCGGCGAGCACGGCGGCCGACAGCCGGGCCTGGTCGTCGTCACGGCCGCAGACGCGGAAGACGTTCTGCAGCCCCCGGTCGGTCAGCCGCGCCGAAACCGAGGCGGCGCTGATCATCACTACGCCGTTCTGCGCGTAGATGTCGGAGGCCGCGATCGAGGCGTTCGAGCAGACATGCCCGACGACGAGGCGGACCTTGGCGCGCACGAAGTGGTTGGCAACCGCGGTGGCGGTGTTCGAGTCGCAGGCATCGTCCTGCACGTCGAGGGTCACGGGCTGGCCGTCGAGGCCGCCCATGGCGTTGGCATCCCGGGCCGCGGCCTCGACGCCGCGCAGCACCTGCTCGCCCACGGCGACGTAGGGGCCCGAGCGCGGAACCGCGACGCCGACCACGACATCGGCCGAAACCGGCCCGGCCGACAGGAGCGCGAGACACAGGCTCAGGGAGAATAGCGGGGGCCGGAACAGCCCGCGGGCGGAGACGACGCGTCCGATCTTCATCGGGCTCTTCTAGGCATCCTTGCGCGAGGCAGCCACCGACGAGGGCGGGATGCGGCTCCGTACACGCGCTCCCGCACCGCACGCAAAGCCCATACGCGAGGCCGCGGCGAAACGCGATTGTTTTCCGCCGCCGTTGGGGAAGTCGTCCCGCCCTTACTTCGCGTAGTAGTACGCTGTCGCCACCGAGGAGACCGGCCCGGTCACGGAGGTGAAGACGGACAGCACCTTCGACACTTCGGTGAAGGGCGCGTTGGAGACGTAGACGAGGTCGCGGTTGCGCATGCGGAACGCCTGGGTGGTGAACAGGCTGTTGGGGTCGCGCATGTTGATCCGGTAGACCACCGGCACCAGCGGCGTGCCGGTCAGCTTGGTGTTCGGGTTCAGGCGGCGCACCACGCTGGCGGGCTCGAACCGGAAGATGAAGGTCCCGGCCGGGTCGGCGGCGAAGTCCGACAGGCCGCGCGCCTTGGCGAGCGCCTGGGCCAGCGTGATGCCGTCGGCCTGGAACGGCAGCTCGGTCGCCTGGCCGAGCGCGCCCACCGCCAGGAAGGTCTGCGGGTCGCGCACCAGGGTGAGCACGTCGTTGGGCCGCAGGTAGATGTTTTCCTTGGGGTTCGACACCACCGTGGTCAGCGGCACCGTGGCGGTGACCGGACCGCGCGACAGGCGCACGAAGGTCTCCGACACCGGCGAGCGGTTGCCGCCGGCGGCCGCGATGACGTCGAGGATGCGGTCGCCGTGGCCCGAGAGCGGCAGGCGGGCGCCGGCCGCGCCCTCGCCGGTGACGGTGACCGCCTGGGAGATCGGCCGCGTGACCGAGACGAGCACCTGCGGCTGGATGGCTTTGCCGGCGAGTTCGTTCTCGATCAGGCCCTGGACGTCCTGCGGCCGGCGCCCGGCGACCTTGATGCGCCCGGCATAGGGCACCGAGATCGCGCCGTCGCGGCCGACCGGCTGCTCGGGGATGAGGGCGGATTTGGATCCGGCGGAGAAGCGGTCGGCGACGAGCGGCCCGGAGAACAGGCCGCCGGAGCCGGCTTCCCAGACCGAGACCGAGACCATGTCGCCGATGCCGATCACCGGCTCGGTGGAGGGGCGGTG
>NZ_LHCD01000050.1:0-29228 GCF_001262595.1 Methylobacterium sp. ARG-1 | reverse complement strand
GCCCGGCCACGTCGAGGAGTTGCACCGCCGGGAAGGCCAGCAGCTCCACGGGACGCGGTGCCTGTGGCGGGAAACGAGGGGTCTTTGGCATCTCGGCCAGAACGTGCCGCGGTAAGGTCTCCCTGTCCAGCACGGAGGCCGCGCATGATTCCCCCCGAGACCCATCTGCAGATCGGTTCGCTCCTGTTCGAGGGGCTCGACCAGATCGACCTCACCGGCCCGTTCGAGGTGCTGTCGCGGATCCCCAATTCCACCTACCGGATCTACGGGCCGACCCTGGATCCGGTGCGCGACGTGCGCGGCCTGCGGATCACCCCCGACGCCACCCTGGCGGAGGCGCCGCGCCTCGACGTGCTGCACATCCCCGGCGGCCAGGGGCAGGAGGCGCTGATGCGGGACGCGGCCGTGCTCGGCTGGATCCGCAGCCAGGCCGCGGGCGCCTCGCACGTCTTCTCGGTCTGTACCGGCGCGCTGCTGCTCGGGGCGGCCGGACTGCTGGTCGGGCGCCGGGCCACGACCTACTGGAACGCGGTCCACCTGCTGCCCTGGTTCGGGGCGGAGGCGGTCGATGCGCGGGTGGTGATCGACCGCGATGCCGACGGCCGGACCTGGCTGTTCGCCGCCGGCGTCACCGCCGGGATCGACGGCGCGCTCCGGCTCGCGGCCGAGCTGCGCGGCGACGATGCCGCGCGGGCGATCCAGCTCGGCATGCAATACGCCCCGGAGCCGCCCTTCGACAGCGGCACCCCGCGCAGCGCCCCGCCGGCGATCGTGGCGCAGGTCCGCGAGGCGACGGCCGGCCTCACCGCCCGGCGCGAGGCCACCGCCCGGGCGATTGCGGCCGAGCTCGGCATCCCGGCCCCGTGATCGGCCGAATCACAGTTCGGTCACCGGGAGATGACGACGGCCCGGTGACACGCCCCGGCATCGGGCCTATCTGTCCGCTCTGGACGGACAGAGTCATGACGGACGTAACCCTGAGAACCGCAAAATTCGCGATCGGTGCGGTGGTGCGCCACCGGATCTACCCGTTCCGGGGCATCGTGTTCGACGTCGATCCGGTCTTCGACAACACCGAGGAATGGTGGCTGGCGATCCCCGAGGAGGTCCGGCCGCGCAAGGACCAGCCGTTCTACCACCTGCTCGCCGAGAACGCCGAGACCGAGTATGTCGCCTACGTCTCCGAGCAGAACCTCCTGCCTGACACGTCCGGCGAGGCCCTACGCCATGCCGGCATCGCCGAGATGTTCGAGCGCGACGCGGCCGGCGGCTACCGCATGCGCGACCGCGTCCGGAACTGACTCGTCGAAGCGACGGCTCTGACCCGGGCCAGTCTGCGCAGAGCACGCGACGGGTGCCGCGGCCCGTCTTCGAAGGCAAGCGGTGATCCCCCGCCTCCCCGGCTCAGGCTTCCGTGATCCTGTGCGCCCCCGCGCAGCCTGCCAACGCCCAGTCCCGGGTTCCCGGAGGGCGAGCCCTTCGGCGGGGATCGGGCGGAGCCCCGAGGCGAGCGCCCACGAAAAAGGGGCCGAACCTCCCGGTCCGACCCCCGATCGCATTCTGGTGACGCGTTACGGTGGCGCGTTACTTGGCCGCCGGAGCCGGCGTGGCAGCGCCGTTCGCCGGGGCCGCACCGCCCTGCTGCTCAAGCTTCTTGCGCATGTCCTCGCTGCGCTTCTCCAGCTCGGCCTGGAGCTTCTTCTGCTGCTCTTCCAAGACCTTCGGGTCGATCGCTGGGCCGTCGAAGGCCTTGCCGAAGCCGGCCAGCGGCACCGCGAAGGTGACCTCGCGCTGGGTCTGGTTCTGGACCGAGACGTTGAGGGTCGTGCCCTTCTTCATGGCCGCGATGACGCCGGCATCGACGCCGCCGGCCTCGGCGAAGCAGCCGTTCGGGAAGCAGACCGCGAAGCGGCCCGGCGTGGCGGCCTGGCCGTCGACGTTGAAGCGGATGCCCGGCTGCAGCAGCAGGCCGAGCGGCAGCAGGTAGCGCACCACGCGCACCTCCTGCTTCTGGGCGGCGTTCTTCATCTCGTAGACGGCCACGGCCAGCACGGGCTGCCCCTGGTCGGACACGAAATCGCGCGTGGTGTAGCAGATGTCGGTGCCGGAGCCCTGGTCCTTGCCGCAGACCTTGGTCCAGTCGGCCTGGCTCGGCTCGGACTTCACGGCCACGATCTGCGGGCCGGTCTGGGCGGCGCCGCCGGCGGGCGTGTTGGCGGCCGGGGTGTTCGGCGCGGCGGGGGCGGGGGCGGTCGGCGCGGGGGCGGCGGGCTTCTTCGCCTGGGCGAGCACCGGGGCGGCTGCGAGGCCGAGGCCCGCGAGGCCGAGGAGGGCGGCGCGTGCCAGCGTCGCGGGGCGGGTGAAGGACATCGGCTCTGACCCCTTTGGAGAAACGTGGTGTGGCTTGCGGAATGCGGAGCCGGCCTGACGGGCTGGTCCGCCGGACCACCGGATGCGCAGCGCCGTGGCGTGCCTCCCGGGGCTCCGGATGAATCGGTCCGACCATCGGGCGGGGATGGGCGCCGGTTGCGCGCATCCCTCGCCCCGGCGACCGGGCGGCCTGCCTGTCCCCTCCGAATGAGGCGAAGGCATGACACCGCGGCACCGAGCGCCCCTTCGGGGAACCCCGTGCCGCAGCCGGCCCCCGATAGGCCTGCGCCTCTCCGGCCGCAAGCGCGACGTCGCCCGGCCGCGCCATCGAACCAAGCGGCCGGCCATCCGCGGCGACGGCAGCCTCGCTCAAGTGAACGGGTCTTAGCTGGGGGTTAACCATAGTCGGCCGACCATGCGGGTGGATCTGCAGTGTGTGAGGGGGGCGGATTGAGCGCGTTCGCGGTGGCGGAGAGGAGGGCCGACGCCGCGCCGGATGCGTCCGCGCGGTCCGGCGGCCTGTCGGCCAGCCTGTTCGCGGCGGCCCGGACCGGCCCGCAGCGCACGGCGCTGCGTGATTCGGGGGACCGGGTGGCCTGGTGCGGGCGCCCGCCGATCACTTGGACCTACGCGGCCGCGGCCGAGATCGTCGGCCGCCTCGCCCGCGGGCTCGGCGCGTGGCGGCTGCCCGCCGGCAGCCGGGTCGGCCTGTGGTTCTCCGGCGGCGCCGAATCGGCCCTCGCCCACCTGGCCGTCGAGGCGGCCGGCCACCTCCCCTGCCCGATGCCCGCCCTCTGGGATGCCGACCAGCTCTCGGCCGGGATCGCGTCCGCCGGCCTGGTCGCAGTGCTGACGGAGGGCCGCCGCGGCGCCCGCCGCCCGGCCGAGGACCTCGCCCGGGCGGCCATGGGGCATTTCGGCCTGCGCTACCTCGCGGCCTTCGGTCCGGGCATTCCGGACGGCGTGATCAGCCTCGACGCGATGGCCCTGGAGCGCGGAATCGTCGAGCCCGTAGCCAGCCTCGGCCTCGTCACCTTCGCGGCGGGCGATCCGGCCCGGCCGGTCTACCGCAGTGCGGCGGCGCTCGCGGCGGCGATCGAGGCCCATCTCGACACCCTCCCGGTGTCGGCGGACGAGCGGATCCTGACGCTCCTGCCGGCCCACGACCTGCGCGGCCTGGTGACCGGCCTCGGCGCTGCGCTCGCGGCCGGCGCCAGCCTCGAGACCGTGATTCCCTTCGATGAGGCCGGCTTCCGGGCCGGCCTGATGCGGCCGGTTCCGACCCGGCTCGTGGTCCCATCCCTGATCGAGGCGGCGCTCGCTGCCATGCCCCTCCCCTGGACCGTGCGGGCCCTCAACGTGATCCACCGGGCGCCCGCGCGCGCGATCGTGAGCGCGGCCCCCGAATCAGCCGGGGCGCGCCGCCTCGATTCGCTGGTCTTCGAGGAGGATTTGGTCCTCACGCGACCCGGCGGGCGCGACCTCGCCGCGACCCTGGCCCACCCGGACCGGGCACCCCTGCCCCGGGCGCTTCTCGATCTCGCGATCCTGGATCCCGGCGACGGGCTGGAGGGCCCGCTGGTCTATCGCGGCCTGGCCTGCGCCACGGCGGCACTTCCCCGCGGCGGCATCCCGGAGCTGGACGCCGGAGCGTGGCGGGACTCGGGCTGCCGGCCGATCCTGTCCGACGGGGTCGTGACCGGGGTGGAGACCGCCTGAACGGCGGGCGGTGGTCGGTTCATCCGGCGCTCAGGCGTGGCAGATTATCTCGCAAGCGCACATGACGGGACGGATCCGATCCGCGCCTTCGTGGGTTTCGCTTCGGATTATGGTTCTGGCTATCTTCCCAAGCCACGCTTCATGAGGTACCGCTCAAGCCTATGGGTGCGCTGCAACAAGTGCTCGTGGTCGATGACGGCGTCCGCGCCGTGGACCGGTCCCTTTCGGGCGAGCTGGCCAACCTCGGCTACGCAAGTGTCACCGCCTCGATGGAGGCGGCGGACGATGTCCTGGCCGTGATCGCCCGCCCGGCGGCGGTGCTGCTCCAGGCCCCGACCCGTCGCGATCCCGCCTATGCCCGCCGCGCCGCACGCCTGCGCGGCCAGCTGCGCGACCGCGGCATCCCGGTCATCCTGATCGGCGACGCCGCCGAGGGCCGGGCCGGCGGCCCGGTGGACCTCGCCACCCGCCTCGGCGCCTACGTGGCGGCCCAGCCGGACCTCTAGAACGCGTTTCTCAACGGAAGCCTCGCCACCGTCATTGCGAGCGCAGCGAAGCAACCCAGGGCCGCGCGCGGTTGCCCGAATCGTGGCGCATCACCGGGTTGCTTCGCTGCGCTCGTGATGACGGTCCAGGATGGCACGCCCGAACGATCGGGTCCGATGCGGCCAAGGCCAGTCCAGCTGCAACCGCGAGAACGCGCTCAGCGCGCCCCGCGCATCAATTCCGGCGCGCCGAGCCGCGGCAATACGCCCTCGCGCATCACCACCCGCCGGAGCGGGCCGAGATACGACATCGCCAGGAGCCCGAGGCCCCGGAGCGCGTCGACCGGGACGAGATCCGTGAGCAGGCTGCGGTTAAGCAGATCCACCGCTGCGGTGCGGGCGGCGGCATCGAGGCGGCGGCTGCGGGCGTAGCCGTCGAGCACCGGCCGGGTACCGGGATCGCGGCCGTCCCGGGCCGCGGCCACCAGCGCGTCGCGCAGGGCGGCGGCGTCGCGCAGGCCGAGATTGAGCCCCTGCGCGCCGATCGGCGGGAAGACGTGGGCCGCCTCGCCGACCAGGGCCAGGCGCTGCGCCACCGGGCTCGACACCGAGAGGCCGCGCATCGGCACGAGGCCCCGGGGGCCGTCGACCCGCATCGCGCCCAGCATCGCCCGGGCCTGCCGCTCCACCGCCTGGCCCAGAGCCGCGTCGTCGAGAGCCGCCAGCCGACGCGCCGCGCTCTCCCCGGTGACCCAGACCAGGCTGGACCGGTATCCGCCCGGCAGCGGCACCAGGGTGAACGGGCCGGAGCGGGTGTGGAACTCGGTGGAGACGTCCCGGTGCGGGCGGTCATGCGCCAGGATCGTGGTGACCGCGCTCTGCGGGTAGGTCCAGTCGCGCACGCGCACGCCGCTGGCGGCCCGCAGCGGGGACCGCGCGCCGTCGGCGCCGACCACCAGCTTGGCCGCGACCGTGCCGCCATCCGCCAGGGTCAGACGCGCGACCGCCTCGCCGGGTGCGGCCCCGGCGGCATCCGCCTCGACCAGGGTGAGATTTTTTTGGGCACGGGCGCGGACCCGCAGGCTCTCCACCAAGCGTGCGCTCTCGACGTTCCAGCCGAAAGCATCGAGGCCGATCTCGGCGGCCTGGAAGCGCACCGGCGGCGGCCGGAACAGGCTGCCGGTGTCGTCGATGATCTGCAAGGTGCAGAGCGGGCTCGCATGCGGGGCCACGGCCTCCCAGGCGCCCAGGGCTTCCAGGAAGCGCACCGACCCGTCCAGTAGCGCGACCGTCCGCCCGTCCGCCACGGGGGCGTGGCGGCCAACCAGAGCCGTCCGGATGCCGGCCTGGGCACTCGCCAGGGCCGCGGCCAGCCCCGCGGCCCCCGCGCCCACCACGGCGACGTCGAATGCTGCCCCTTCGGCCCTGCTGCCCTGCACGATTGCTCACCCGTTCGCGTGCCGATCCCGCTGCCCGGCCCGTGTTTCGTATCTGAGCTTTCCGGTATCCCTGCCAAGCCCGATCCGCGAAGGCCACAGCGCCGCAGCCCGGAGCAGGGCCTGCCGGTGCCTCAAGCCTCGGCTTCTCTTGTCTATCCGAGCGCGCCACCTCACCCGAGGAACGCCGACAGCTCCGAAAGCACCTCGTCCGGCCGCTCCTCCTGGAGCGTGTGGCCGCAATCGAGCGCTCGGCCCGAGACGTCGGTGGCCTTCTCGCGCCAGGTCTCCAGCACGTCGTAGGTCTGGCCGACCGTGCCCTGCGCCCCCCAGAGCGCGAGCAGCGGCGCCGTGATCCGCGCCTCCGAATCGGCCGCGTCGTGTTCCAGGTCGATCGCGGCCGCCGCCCGATAATCCTCGCAGATCGCGTGGCGGCAGGCCGGGTCGCTGTAGCAGCGCAGGTATTCCGCGAAGAGGTCCGGCGGCGTCGAGCCCGGGGTCTTGGACTGGCCCTCAATGTGATGGCGCAGGAAGTATTCCGGATCGGCCGCGATCAGCCGCTCCGGCAGGGGATGGGGCTGGATGAAGAAGAACCACCAGAAATACCGGGTGGCGAAGGCCTTGTCGGTGCGGGCGTACATCGTCGCCGTGGGGGCGATGTCGAACAGGGCGAGGCGCTCGACCCGCTCCGGATGGTCCAGCGCCAGGCGGTGGGCAACGCGGCCGCCGCGGTCGTGGCCGACGACGGCGAACCTGTCGTGGCCGAGCGTCCGCATCACCGCCGCCGCATCCGCCGCCATGGCGCGCTTGGCATAAGCCGCGTGGCGCTCGCCGCCCGGGGGCTTGTCCGAATCGCCGTAGCCGCGCAGGTCCATCGCCACGACCGTGCGGCTTTCGGCCAGGCGCGGGGCGACGTGCAGCCAGGTCGACAGGGTCTGCGGGTGGCCGTGCAGCAGCAGGACCGGCGGCCCGGAGCCGCCGGAGCGCGCATGGATGGTCACGCCCGGCGCGGTCTCGATCCGGTGCCGGTCGAAGCCCGGCAGGAAATCCGTCGTCATGCGGTCGGTCGCCTCCGTGCCATGCGCCCGTGTACCTTGCGCCGCACTGGCGCGCCGGGATGCACCGGATGATAAGGCGCCTCCGGCAGGATGTCCGCCGAGCCACCATGACAGATGCACGTGCGACTCAGGACGCCGCCCTCCGGGACGCGGCCGTGAACGACCCGGACGCCGAGGCGCCGGAGGGCGAGGCCGTCCGCGCGCCGCTGCTGCGCCCGAGCATCCTCGACCCCCTGTTCGCCCCGGTGCGGGCCCTGCCGGGCGTCGGCCCCAAGATGGCGCCGCTGATCGAGAAGCTGCTCGGCACGCCGGAGCGGGAGGCCCGGGTGGTGGACCTGCTGTTCCACCTGCCCCAGGGCGGCGTCCCGCGCCGGCTGATGGGCTCGGTCAGCGAGGCGCCCGTGGGCGAGCCGGTGACCGTCGGGGTCACCGTGGTGGCGCATCGGCCGGCCCAGATCGGATCGGGCAAGCGTCCGCACCGGGTGCTGGTGGAGGATTCCACCGGCGACATCTCCCTGGTGTTCTTCGGCATGCCCCGCGCCCGGGTGGAGAAGATGCTGCCGCTGGGGGCGCATCGCTACATCACCGGCCGGATCGACCTGTGGGACGGCACCCGCCAGATGGTCCACCCGTCCCGGATCGTGGACGAGGCGGGGCTCGCCGAGCTGCCGGCCGTCGAGCCGATCTACGGCGCCACGGAGGGGCTGACCTCCCGGGCGATCAACAAGCTCGCCGTGGCGGCCCTGGAGCGCCTGCCGATCCTGCCCGAATGGCAGGACCCGTCCTGGCTGGAGAAGAACCGCCTCCCCGCCTTCGCGGATGCCCTGCGTGTCGAGCACCGCCCCGAGGAGCCCCTCCCGAAGGCCGAGGACCCGCTCCAGCCGCCGCCCGCCACCCCGGCGCGGCGGCGCCTGTCCTACGACGAGCTGCTGGCCTCGCAGCTGGCGCTCGCCCTGATGCGCGCCCGCCAGCGGCGCAAGGCCGGCCGGGTCAATGCCGGCGACGGCGCCTTGAGCAGCCGGATCCAGGCCGCCCTGCCCTTCGCGCTGACCGGCGCCCAGGCCCGGGCGGTGGCGGAGATCCGCGCGGATCTCGCCGCTCCGCGCAGGATGCTGCGCCTGCTCCAGGGCGATGTCGGCTCGGGCAAGACCGCGGTGGCCTTGCTGGCCATGGCCTCGGCCGTGGAGGCCGGGCGCCAGGCCGCCCTGATGGCGCCCACCGAGATCCTGGCCCGGCAGCATTTCGAGCGGCTGCAGCCGCTGGCCGGCGGTCTGCGACTGCGCCTGATGACCGGCCGCGACCGGGCCGCGGAGCGCAAGAGTACGCTCGCCGCCCTCGCGGCGGGCGAGATCGACATCCTGGTCGGCACCCACGCCCTGTTCCAGGAGGCCGTAACGTTCCGGGACCTCGGCCTCGCCGTGGTGGACGAGCAGCACCGGTTCGGCGTGCACCAGCGCCTGGCGCTCGGCGCCAAGGGCGAGGCGGTCGACTTCCTGGTCATGACCGCGACGCCGATCCCGCGCACCCTGGCGCTGACCTTCTTCGGCGACATGGACGTCTCGGTCCTCGACGAGAAACCCGCCGGCCGCCAGCCGATCCGCACCATCACCCTGCCGACCGAGCGGATCGACGAGGTGGTAGCCGGTCTCGCCCGGGCGATCGCCACGGGCGAGCGGGTCTACTGGATCTGCCCGCTGGTCGAGGAATCCGAGTTCATCGACCTCGCCGCCGCGGCCGAGCGCTTCGACGACCTGAAGCAGCATTTCGGCGACGCGGTCGGGCTGATCCATGGCAAGATGCCGGGCCCCGAGAAGGATGCCGCCATGGCCCGGTTCGCCGCCGGGGAGACCAAGGTCCTGGTCTCGACCACGGTGGTCGAGGTCGGGGTCGACGTGCCCGAAGCGACCATCATGGTGATCGAGCATGCCGAGCGGTTCGGGCTGGCGCAGCTGCACCAGTTGCGGGGCCGGGTCGGGCGCGGCTCCAAGGCGTCCTCCTGCCTGCTGCTCTACCGGGGGCCGCTCGGTCAGGTGGCCCGGGCGCGGCTCGAGATGATGCGGGACAGTGAGGACGGCTTCCGCATCGCCGAGGCCGACCTGAAGCTGCGCGGCGAGGGCGAGGTGCTGGGCACCCGCCAGTCGGGCCTCGCGGCCTTCCGGCTGGCGCGGCTCGAGAGCGACGGCGATCTGCTGGAGGCCGCCCGGGACGACGCCCGGATGATCGTCGAGCGCGATCCCGGCCTGAAGAGTGCGCGCGGGCAGGCGCTTCGGGTGCTGCTCTACCTGTTCGAGCGCGACGCCGCGATCCGGCTGATCGGGGCCGGCTGATCGGGACTTTCCTGAACGGCGCCGTTCAGGAAAGCTCCTCGTTCAGGAAAGCACCACCCGCCCATGTGTGCTGGAGAACATGCCGGACAAAACCGCCGCCTGATGCACGGCAGGCACGCCCTGCCAAGAAAGGCCATATTTGTCAGGTGTTTGCATGTGAGGCGGCGCGCTTCGGGTCCGGCTCGGAGACGGCGGGAAAGCGCGTAGGCAGGGGCCTTGACCTTGCATCAGCCACAATCTTCCCTTAACTGCAGATGAACGAATGGCCCGGTAAGCCGGGACATCACGGACGAATCTGGAGGACGGACATGTCGAACGGACTGTTCCAAAACCTGCCGGGCTCCCACGAGATGGCCGGTATCCAAGCCCTGCCGACCGAGCCCTGGCTGCTGCCGATCTCGGATGGTGCCGCCGCGGCGGTGACGAAGACGTCGGAGGATCTGCAGGCTGCCGTCCGGCGGGCCGCGCGTCCCTTCTGGCTGGCCGCCAACGGGCTCTGCATCGCGCTGGGCTTGGCCCTGACGATTCAGTGCACCACCGGTTGGAGCCCGACCCCGACCCGCAGCGCCGTGACGGTCGCCCAGGCGACGCCGCCGACCATCGCGCCGCAGACGGCGTCGCTGCAGCGCTGACGCGCGGATCACGCGACTGAGGTTTCAGGGCCGTCCCGCGCATGCGGGGCGGTCCTTTCCTTTGGCGATCACGCGTCCTGCGGCTCCCGCTGGGCCGCCGGGTCGCCTGCCTGCTGTGCCGCGCGCAGGGACGCCGCCATGGCGTGCAGGCGGCCCTGCGGGTCCTCCGGCTGGATCACGCCCGCCGACATCACCAGCTTGGCCGCGTCGTCGACGCTGATATGCAACTCCACCACGGCGGAGCGCGGCAGGTAGAAGAAGAAGCCCGTGGTCGGGTTGGGGGCGCAGGGCAGGAACACCCCGACCATCTCGTCCGCCCCGGCCGCGTTCCGGGCCTGGAGCGCACCCTCGACCTCCGGGGATGCGGGGGCCGACAGGAACACCACCGACCACGTGCCCTTCACCGGGAACTCGACCAGGCCGACCGTGCGGAACGAGGTGCCGTTGGCCGAGAACAGGGTCTCGAAGATCTGGCGCAGGCCCTTGTACAGGCCGGAGATCACCGGGGTCCGGGCCAGCAGCACCTCTCCGAACTCGATCACCGAGCGGCCGACCAAGTTGGCCGTCAGGAAGCCCAGCAGCGTCACCGCCAGGAACGCGATGACGAGGCCCAGCCCCGGGATCGAGAACGGCAAGTAATGGTCCGGCAGGTAGCTCGCCGGCACCAGCGGCTTCACGAAGGAATCGATCAGCGCGATGAACCACCACGTGATGTAGGCGGTGATCGCCAGCGGGCCGGCCACGATGATGCCGGTGAGGAAATAAGTGCGCAGCCGCCCCCGCGCGCTGACCCGCGTCTTCGGGGTGGCGGGGCCGGGCGCGGATGCGTCGGGCTCGGGAGCCTGAATCGGCGGGGAACTCGGCGCCACGGGTGCCCTCTCGGCCGCTCGATGCGCGGCGATCCTGCCCGGGGGCGATCGAACCCCCGAGGGCACAGGTAGCGGCTGCGCTTGTCCGCCTCAAGGGCGACGGCGCCGTCGGCGAAGCGCGCTGCACGTGAGCGGAGGGAGCCCGGCTGTTCTCGGGAGCTCCGCTTCCGAACCCCGCCGAAGGGCTGCGAGCCCTTCGGAAACCCAGGATCTAGAACGCCAGGGCAGGCATCGCCTCGCGAGGGATCACGGCGCCGCGATGCCCGATGACGGCGCCCGCCAGGCGGTGCGCCTCGGCGGCGGCGGCCTCCGGGGCCAGCCCGGCGATGCGGGCCGCGATGTAGCCCGCCGCGAAGCTGTCACCGGCGGCCGTGGTGTCGACCACCCGCTCCACCGGGCCGGCCGGAACGGCGGTCTCGCTCGCCCCGTGCAGCACCCGCGCGACCGGGCCCGGGCCGTCCGAGGTCTTCAGCACGATCTCGGCGCGGCCGCGATGGCGCAGCACCTCGTCCTCGCCCGCCGCGCCGAACAGCCAGTCCATATCCTCCACCGAGGCGAAGATCAGATCCGCCTGCGCCAGGGCTGCGCGGAACGCGGTGCGGGCCACCTCCCAGTCCGGCCAGCCGCGGGGCCGGTAATTGGTGTCGAACGCGACCAGCCCGCCACGGGCGCGCTGGGCCGCCAGGGTCTCGGCCAGGGAGGCGCGGCCGGCCTCGCCGTAGAGCGACAGGCTGATGCCGGAGACGTAGACGAGGTCGTCGGCCTCCAGGGCGGCGCGGGTTTCGGGAGCGCCCGGCTCGGCGAACAGGTCCCGGGCGGCGGCGCTGTCGCGCCAGTAATGGAAGCTGCGCTCCCCGGCTTCATCGGTGCGGATGATGTAGAGGCCCGGCATCCGGCCCGGCAGGCGGCGGATCCGGCCGAGGCCGATACCCTCGCGGCCCCAGGCCTCCACCATCGCGTCGCTCCAGGGATCGTCCCCGAGGGCGGTCACGTAATCGACCGTCACGCCGAGGCGGGCGAGATAGAGGGCGGTATTGAGCGTATCGCCGCCGAAGCCGCGGACGAGGCTCCCGTCCGGCCGCTCCGACAACTCGACCATGCACTCGCCGACGCAGGCGACCCTCATGCGGCTTCTCCCTGTGGGCTGGCGTCCGCCGGCCTCGCAACGGATCGGCACCGTTCGGCGCGCCCTGTCAATCGCGTGGCCGCGTCGAGGCCCCGGAGCTTCCGGCGCATAACCGTTGCGCCGCGCGGCGGAACCACGTTCCGGGTGCACTTGCAAGGCGCACTTGCAAAATGAGCAAGCTCCCGTGCCGCTGCGCTTGCCGGAATCCGCACTCTTCCTGTCCGAACGGAGGCATTCGCTGTCGATCACGGCAGGAACGACAGGATATGAAGGCTTGAGCATACGCTATTTCAGCCGGACTGAATCCTTTATTTTAGCTTGACATTAAATTTTTTCTGTCATGCATTGCCGGATATGCGGTTCTGGCCTAATTCACGATATGCTTTCCTGCGGTAATCAAGAACATGACGTTTTTGCCGATCTGGAACGATCGGTGCAGAGGTCGATGCATATCCGATCTACCTGTAGAACGGGGTGATGCGAAAAGCCGATACGTATACGGTCTTCGGGTCGATACATCGGGGGCATTGGAATGTATTGTTTTATACGGAATACGCGTCCGGTCCTCGTGCGAGACAGGATGTGCCGGGTCCGTGCCTCGACTGACGGGGCCTGTGCCTAGGGATCGGCGCCAGCTGACAGCCAGCTGGGTCCGACCAATCCCGGCGCCCGAGACTAGATCCGAGATGATGTGAGATGTTTCATTCCGCCCTGAGTGCCTTGACGTTCTCATCCGGAGAATTTCTGACGATCACGGAGAGCCGTGGGTTGAGCGGCGCCTGGAGCTGGGTGCTCACGGGTGGCGAGCAGATCTGGTCGCCGGGATTTTTCCGCCTTCTTGGGCTCGTCCCGAATGCCGCCAAGGCGGATTACGACCTCCTCTTGAGCCTGGTCCATCCGGAAGATCGGCACCGGCTGCCTTCGCTCGGCGAGATCCGGCAGGGCCATGTCCCGCCCGAGACGACCGTCCGGGTCATCCGCCCGAACGGTACGGTGCGCGTGCTCTCGCTGATAATGGAGGCGCGCTTTTCCGGGGAGGGGCGGCCCGTCGCCATCAATGGGTCGGCGCTCGACATCACCGATCGGGAGCAGCTGTCGCTGATGCGGAAGGAGCGGCGGCGGCGGGGGGCGCTCTACCTCACCGAGCACATCGCGGTCTTCTCGGTCGGGCTTGATCTCCGCCGCGAGTTCCCCTTCGAGATGGCGCAGATTCACGGGTTGCCGCACGAGGAGATCTGCCTCAACCCCTACACCATGATCGTTCCCGAGGAGCGCCATGCCTTCCAGGACGCGGCCCTGACGCAGATCGAGCGGCGGGAGTTCTTTCAGGGCACAGCACATGAGCGCCTAGCCAACGGCGAACTCTGGCATTTCAAGATCATCACGGTGCCGGTCCGGGATCCGGACGGCACCTATCTCGGACGCTGCGGCCTGAAATGCCCGGTCCAGAATCCCATGCCCGCATCGCTGGCTCTGGGCGAGGCGCTCGACCAGGCCGTAACCGGCCACCATCTGCGCGCCGCCCGCGCCCTGCTCGACTGGTCGATGATGGACCTGGCCCGGGCCAGCGGCATGTCGCATTCCACCGTCCGGCGCCTGGAGGAGGACAGCGAGCATCGCGGGAGCCGCTCCCGCCGTCAGGCTGTCGCTGCGCTGCGCCGGGCCGGTATCCGCTTCATCCCGATGGATGACGGCACGCTGGCGGTGGCCAAAGGCTGAGCCGGATCGACCGTCCGTGGCGATGGCCGCGAGCGGTCGGCGGAGCGTGAGGGCGACGCGTTCCGGATTCGCCTCGAAACGCATGGGTTCGGGCCCCGGGACGCGGGACCCTCAAGGCGCGCGTCCCGCGCGGTCGGTCCGGTTGGCCCAAACCGGGATCCGGCCCGCGCAGGGACGCGCACGCTCATTCAGCCGACCTTGTGACCGAGCTGGATCGCCTTGGCGATCTGCGAGCGGCGCTCGGCATAGCTCGGGGCGACCATCGGGTAGTCGGCTGGCAGGCCGAACTTGGCGCGGTAACGCTCAGGCGTGAGACCATGGGCGGTAAGGTGCCGCTTGAGCGTTTTGTAGGACCGGCCGTCGATGAAGCTGATCAGGCCATCCTGGCCGATCGAGGTTTCGATCTGCGCGGCCGTCGGACCGGTCCAGGCCGAGGTCGAGCCGGCGGTGGCGCCCTGCAGCACCGAGATGGCCGTGTGCACTTGGTCGATCAGAACCGGCAGTTCGCCGACGCCGACGGCGTTTCGCGATACATAAGCAGCGACCAATGAAGCCGTGCATTTGATCAAATCATAATTCGGTTCTTGCGGCTTTTCGTGCAATTCGATCGTGTTCATGATCCCCTCGCTTCAGTTTTCCGGCGATCCATAAGTTATGTTGCAGAATATACCGATAATTTTACCGGATGGTTCTGTCCAAACTTCTGACCGACTGCTGATGCTTCGCCAAAATTGGCCACTAACAATACGAAGTGTGTGCGAATTGTCTAGGGTTTACCTTGAATAGTATTTGAACTCTTTTTGTCCTACAAATCCAACACGAGGTTGCCAAGCCTGGGGGCGGTGACAATTATTGCTCATTCGCACATGCGGGTGCTGCATGTGTTCGCGTCACGTGCCAGCTGTCGTGCTTCTGCGAACGCGTACGCGCATCGATGGTGAGTGATTAGGGCAACAGATCAAAAGAATGAGTAGGAGGTCGCCTTGTATCGGAAGGTCGTCGGCTATCAATAAAATTGAAACGGGAATCAAAGATATTTATTTCTGACAAAAATGTCTTTACGCCATGCAACCGTGATTGCTTTGCGCATCATTGGCAGCTTATTTATCTGTGATGATGTTCTGAAATAATAAGAAAATACGGATCGTGCCCAGCCTCCACCAAGCTGTAGGATCGCCGGACTTGCAGCATAGGCAGGGAGTGATTTTTATTTTCCAATAAGAAGCAAATTTATAGGGAATTATTTCGGAAATATCGTGCGGATAGTAATCCTTGAGCTGACAGCATGCTCGCGGCGGTGGGTCTAAGTATTACAGCGGCCTCCTCGCCGGATGCGGCGTCCGGGCAGCACAACGTAATTCGACTGCATCCGGCCGAGCGGGCTACGCGGAAAGGTTGTGAAGACACCCGCCGGCGTCGGCGGCCGCTACTGGCGGATGCAGACCGATTCGGGCCGCATCAAGGTCCCGTTCTCCGCCGGCAGCCCGACCAAGTTCGAGACCGACCGTTACGGCGTCTTCGCCCAGATCTCCTACAAGCTGTCGGATCTGGGGCTCGGCGGATCGGACGTTCCGCCGGTTCTCGCACGCAAGTACTGAGCTGCGTCGAGTCGAGGCTCGGGAGCGGTGGTCGGTTCGTCTGAATCCGGGCGCCGCATCCTGCGTCTCGTCTCGTCGGGTGGTTCCACGGATCTGGATCTGCCCGGTGGATACCATCCTTGGAAGCGCTCCGGCCGCGCATGCTTTAACAAAGTCATCAGGCGATTCGTGAAAGGTGCGGGTCGCACGCGTGCTTCCGAAGACGACCTGTCATGGCCCATCTCCCCTCCCTGCCCCACCGGCATGACGGCCTCGATCCGGATCGTCCGCCGCGCGAGGGCAATGCCCGGATGGCGCCGCTCTGGCAGGTGCTGGTCGGCGGCGAGGCGGTCCACCGGCATGCGCATCTGATCCTGGGCGCGGGCGTGGCGCTGGCCCTGCTGGGCGTCGCGGTCATGATCGATGCCCTCGCGGGGGCGGTCCATATCCCGGAGCGCTGGTTCGGCCTGCTCCTGCTGGTGGACGCCCTCGGTTCCCTCGGCGCCGGCCTGATCGCCGCGGGAGCGGCCCGGCGGCTGCGGATCTTCAAGGGCCTGTTCCTGGCCTTGGCCGCGATCCTGATCATGATGGCCTCGGCTTCGAGCTTCTTCCTGCTCGCGATGCTGTTCGGCACCGTCTTCCTGGTCGACGGCACGATCCGGATCGTCCTCGCCTACCTGCTGAAGTTTCCCGAATGGCGGACCTCGGTGGCGCTGGGCGCGCTGGGCGTCGCCTTCGGCGTGTTCCACCTGCAGCCCTGGCCGACCTGGTATGTCGGCACCGTCGGCTACTGCATCGGGATGTTCCTCGTCATCAACGGCTTACGGCTGACCCTGGCGGGCCTGCGCACTCGGCGGACGGCGCCGGAGCCCCTGCCGGAGGGCGCGCCGGGGTCCGACAGCCTGACCGTCTATGTCTGGACGCCGACCGGGCAGGCCACGACGCCTGCCACGCAGCGGCTGGTCCGGCGCTACGTCGCCTCCGTCGATGTGGCGGGGCGGTACTCCACGGGCCACGCGGCCCTGGAGCAGGGCGGCGACCTCTATATCAGCCACTACCCCGCGGTGGAGATCGATCGCTCCCCGGCCAACCTCCGGTCGAGCCTGCGCGCCGGCCCGGAGAACGATGTCGCCGGTCGGTTCCTGCCGTCGCATCGCGCGGAGGTTGAGGATTGGTGCGAGGCCACCGTCGCGGTCACGCTGAACGGCGTCGACGGCGCCCGGCTGCGGGCGTTCTGGAAGGCCTATCGCCGCGATACCACCTACAACTTCATCAGCCGCAACTGCTCGACCACGGTCGCCCGCGCCCTGGACGTGGCGGTCGAGGGCGCGTTCAGCCGCGACGGTCATCCCTGGCGCAACCTTGCCCAGGCGCTGACCAGCCCGGAATTCTGGGCGGCGGCCCTGCTGCGGAACGGCGCCCGGTCGATGACCTGGACCCCCGGCCTCGTGCTCGATTACGCCCGCGCGCTCAGCGCCCTGGTCGATCCCGCCTCGCCGGTGACGTCCATCGCTTGGACCAATGTCAGCCGGCGGTTCATCCGCAACGGGCGGGTCGGGTCGCTGACCCGGTTGTTTCGGCTGGCCCGGCGGCGGCCTGCACCGGACGCGGGCCCGACGGAGGCCTGAGCAGCCTCCCTGCCCTCACCGCCGTCGTTTGCGGTGGTCGAAGGTCGTTTCCGGCGAAGCGCGACCTGCTCCCTCTCCCGCACGGGCTACACAGGTTTGAGGCGCAGACGTTGTTGCAGGCCGCGACGCGCCCCCTCTCCCGTGCGGGAGAGGGCTGCGGTGAGGGATCCGGTTTTTCCGAAGAGGTCGCGCCCGGGTCAGCGGGCGGAGCGGCGGGCGGCGAGGTCGCCGGCGATGGCCTGCATCACCGACAGGGTGTCGACCTCGTCCTGCTCGGCGCCGTGGTCGCTGAGCTTCACGATCACGGTGCCGGTCTCGCGGTTCACGTAGACGTACTGGCCGTAGACGCCGATCGCCGAGATGTCGCTCTCGTCGCCCCCGGGGGCGTGCCACCACTGCGCCGAATACTGCCAGCCATCGACCGCCCGGCGGGCCGGCGTCTCGATTCGGTCGATCCAGCGGGCCGGAATGATGCGGTTCTGCCCCGCCAGGCCCTGGTCGGCCACCAGCAGCCCCAGACGGGCGAAGTCGCGGGGCGTGGCGTTGATGCAGCAGAACGCCTTCTCGATGCCGCCGGCCCGGTCGAGGTTCCAGGTCGCGTCCGCCTGGGCGCCCATCGGCTTCCAGATCCGTTCCGAGAGCAGGTCCGCCAGCGGCTTGCCCTCGATCCGCGCCAGGATGAGGCCGAGCAGCTCGGTGTCGATGCTGCGGTAGCGGCCCTTGCTGCCGGGCTTGAACGCCAGATGGGCGTTGTCGCGCACGAAGGCGGTGATGTCCCGGGTCAGGTACATCCCGGCGGTGCCGGTGAGCGGATGCTGGGGGTCGTAATTCTCCGGCACGGCGATCCCGCTCGTCATGTCGAGGAGGTCGCGCACGGTGATCTGGCTGAACACCGCGCCGTGGCGCAGCTCGGGCAGCAGGGCCGAGACCCGGTCGGTCTCCGCGAGCTTGCCGCTCGCCACCGCGGCGCCGACCAGGAGCGACACGATCGACTTCGCCACCGACCAGGAGGGGAACAGGGTCGCCGGACCGGTGCCGGGGCGCTGCCATTCGTGGATCAGGACTCCGTCCTGCACCACCAGGAAGGCGTTGGTGTGCGTCTCCGCCAGCATCGTGGCGAGCGGGATGGTCTTCCCCTTCCAGGGGACGCGCTCCAGGATCGGGGCCGGCCGGAACGCCAGGTCGCGGGCCTGTTCGGGCGCCTGCACCACCCGGCTGGGGAACCAGGGGCCGATCGCGGACGGCTCGAGGACAGCCAGGGCCGCCAGCGTCACCGGATTCGGGACGTTGACCAGCGCGGTCGCGGTCCAGGCGCAACCGGCCGCCACGACGCCGCCGGCCGCGGCGATCACGCCCCAGCGCGCGCCCCGCCGGCGCCCCGGACGGGTGCGGACCGAGGGTTCCGGGATCGCGGGCGACGAGGTCATAGTGGATCGGTATCGCTGTGGATCGTCACGGTTGTGGCGCCGTCGACCGGGGCCACGGCACGCGCGGCGACCATGATGAGGAGGCGTTAAAGAAGGGCCAACCCGGCCGAAGGTTGAATTCAGGGCGCAGCCGTGCGGCCCCGGCCCCGATGATTCGAAAATGTTCACCGATTCGACGGACAAGGGGCGTCGAATCGGGCCGGCATTCTAGGGCTGGCCGAGGCTGCGCACAAACGCCTGCCTGCGCTGGCTGTCCGATTGCCGCTGTAAGGCCGGGGAAACCGGGCTCTTCTTGAAACCGTCTTCAGCTCTCGAACGAAAGTCTTCCGCGCGATGAACCCTTTCTTGATCCTCGGGCTCGCGATCGGCGCGGAGGTCACCGCCACCCTGGCGCTGAAAGCCGCCGACGGCCTGACGAAGCCGGGGCCGACCCTGATCGTGGCCGTCGGCTACGGCACCGCCCTGTGGCTGATGTCGAGCAGCATGGACATGCTGCCGATCGGGATCGTCTACGCGATCTGGTCCGGGGTCGGCATGATCGGCGCGGCGCTCGGCGGCGCCTGGCTCTACGGCGAGCCGATCAGCCCGACCATGCTGGTCGGGATCGCGATCATCGCGGTGGGCGTGGCCATCCTGGCGGCCGGGCAGGGCCAGCACTGAGGCCCCCGCCCCGGCTGCCCAGGCCCCGCTCAGAAGCGGCCTGCCGAGGCCGGTGGCAATGCCGGCATAGCCCGCGCTCGCGACACCGCCCAGCGGTGCGGCGGTGACCGAGATCCTGTTCCGGACCGCCGCAGCGCCGTCCCGCGACCGATCGGCGGCCTGTGTGTCGCCCAGGTAACGCCGGGCCTCTCGCCCAACCCCCTCCCCGCCGCGAAAATCTCCCGGCACGGTCGCCGAATCCCGTGCTGCGCGGATTCCCGCGCGGCCGTTATGGCGCTGACGGAGAACAGGTTTTCGCCATCGGACGGGCGTGCCCGCCGCCGGAGCCGTCCAAGCCCGAAGGGAACGGGCTCCGGGCCTTCCCGGCCCGCTGCAGAGGCCCGCGGGGCGCCACCCTGCGCGAGGCGCGGGCGAAAGCCCGCCACATCCTCGCCGCGAACGTGAACTCAAGCTTGGCGCGTACAACGGCGGCGTGAGGCGAGACCGCGATAGGGCGGCCGTCTCGCACCGAAACGAGGCTGCAGGAGGACGGAGCGCTGATGCATGCGAGGTAGCGAGAGGACTCAGATCGTTTCCCGATTGGCCGTGCTGGCACTCACAGGCGGCCTGGGCGCGTGCAACACCGCTTCCCCCTTGACCACGGGATCGATCCCCGACCGCAAGCCGACGCTGGTCGTCAGCGATGCCGAGCGCGATTGCCTCGGCCGGGCCATGTATTTCGAATCGAATCGCAGCGACGAGGGCGGTCTGATCGCCGTCGGCACCGTGGTCATGAACCGGCTCGAAGCCGCGATCTTTCCCGGCGGCATCTGCGCGGTGGTCGGACAGCCCGGTCAGTTCGCCCCCGGCGTCCTCACGAAGCCGATGCAGGAGCGCGATCTTCAGAAGGTCGCCGAGGCGGCCGACGCGGTTCTGGCCGGCGAGCGTCACCCGAAGGTCGGGAAGGCGATGTATTTCCACACCGCCGGCTATCACTTCCCCTACAAGAACATGCACTACGTCGCCGTGGCCGGCGGCAATGCCTTCTACGAGAAGCGTGATACCCGCGCCGCCAAGAAGGAGATGCCGGTCTCCGCCGCGCTGCCTCCGGCGGTCTCGAGCTATGCGGCGGGCCCGGTTCCGCCGGCGCAGTAGCGCCCTGCACGGGAGGGCTGGATCGGCCGGCGCGATCCGCGCTCGTGGGCTGGCGGGGCTGCCCGCGCCCTGCCCCGCCGCACGTCCGCCCCCGCGCAGCTTTGTCCGGACATGACGCTACCGGCCGTCGAAGGCCGATGCTCGGGTGGCGCCGCGGAGGCCGCCGTCGCCCGAGCGTGATCCCGCCGATCCGTGCGCCCGCCCGGAAGGTGTTGGCCGGTTTTCGGAACCCGTCAGGCCATCCGAGATGCCCGTGCCGCGGTCTCGATCCTATCGAACCCGATCCGGCCGCATGGACAGCCCGGGACGCGTGACGACGCACCGGTACAGCGGCCGCAGATGTTGTCGAACGGATTGGCGTGACCGGTAATGGCAGATGAACTGCCATCGTGCCCGGCGGTAAATCTGTCGATCTGTCTCCCCGCCGGCGGGAGCGACGTTTACATCGACGGATGACGCTTTAGCTTGCTGGCTGAAACTACCCACGAATCACGGAATGCCGACCGATGATTGCCCATAGGGTAGCGCTCGCTGGCACGGTCCTGATGCTGGGCATCGCGCCGGCGGCCTCTCAGCTGCGCCGCCCCATGACCTGTACGGAGGAGGCGTCGGTGGGGCTGGACGCGGTCCCCCTCCCCGAGAGTGCGAAGCCGCAGCCGCAACGGGCGCGGACCTTCTCGCTGGTCTCCAGTGGCGGCTTGCTGACTGTCATCTCCGCCGGGCGCTCCGACTATTACGAATGCCAGGTGGCGTCGCCGCGCTCGAACGAGCGCACGCCGCGCAATGCGATCAAATGCCAGAACGGCGTCTATTTCCTTCTGATCGACCTCAACAAGCTGAACTTCGTCGAGGCGCAGCTGAACCCGGAGGATCGCACCGAGATCAAGATGAGCTACGGCAGTTGCCGGAACCTCTGACGTCTCGTTTCGCGGGCGGCTTCGCGAGCGCGATGCCGCGAGACCGAAGCCGCGGCGCCCATCAATCCATCCGGATGAGGATGTAGGCCGAGACTGCGATGACCACGATGGTGACGGCAAACAGCAGGAGCGTCTTCGTGAACGGGCCGTCGGGTGGGTCTGGCGCGTCGTTCATAGTGCTCCCCAGCCCCGGAAGGATGGTGGCGTCTGCCGTCTTGCTCAACGTCTGAGCGGCCAATAGGCGGCATCCGCATAGCGTGCCGAGTCGTCTGCGCTGTCGGGACTGAAGAATCCGTTTCGTGCGGGTGCTTGTGCCCCTATTCCGACGGGCGGTCGGCGCAGACATCGGCCGCCATCAGCGTGATTCGGCGTATCCAAGGCTACTCAGTCGCGCACGGTGCCTCACCGGCAGAATTGCGTCGCCGCCGGGGTCCATTGACCGAATCCCGTTGCGACCATGTTGGCGACGACCCGGCAGATATACTGCTTCTGTGCCGCATTGTTGTTCGGCCCGGCATGGTAGCGCGCTACCGCCATGGTCCAGCTGCCCTCCCGCTTCTTCAGTTCCTGCAGGAATTGCGTGGCGTATTGCACGTTCGCGTGCGGGTCGATCATCGCCTCGACCGAGCTGAACTTGCTGCCGTGAAAATGGTGGTTGATCTGCATGCAGCCGAGATCGATCAGGCGCACGCCCTTGCTGCGCGCCTCCGTGAAACGGGCCATGACGTCCCGCAGTCCCGTGCCGAAATAGGCGGTCCCGGCGATGTTCATGGCATAGGGCTGCAGCGAGCCGCGCCGGCCGGTCTCCGTGAGGCCGACGGCGTAGAGCACGCCCAGCGGCACGCCGTAGCGCGCGGAGGCGCGCGCCATCTCGTC
Organism: Methylobacterium sp. ARG-1; assembly: GCF_001262595.1. Lineage (NCBI taxonomy): Bacteria > Pseudomonadati > Pseudomonadota > Alphaproteobacteria > Hyphomicrobiales > Methylobacteriaceae > Methylobacterium > Methylobacterium sp. ARG-1. The sequence goes on along the minus strand of NZ_LHCD01000050.1, from coordinate 7,268 downwards.
CTCGCAGACATTCGCTGCGGCCGGGACAGCGCTAGAGATAAACGCCGCTGTCACGAGGACGTACCGCTTCATCCGTCCGTTCTCCTTCGCGTCCGTTGCCGGTGGCCCGGCACTGGATGCACGAGCAACATTCCTAAGGCGCGATCGGCCGCACTGTATCCGAGGATTGAAATTTTCCATTTCTTCCCACCGTAGATCGTCCTCCATCCCGATGGAGTGGCGGTGCGTTGACCATGATCAGTTTGATCTGCTTGATAACTGGTACAATTTCAGCCGGGGCGTCTTTGGTTTGCCAGCGGTTCAAGGTCATTCTAGAGGCTGCCAGCGGCGTACTGTTTCTAGCAGGACTCTGTACTCTCGGCGTGGAATTGCCGCTGTTCAGGTAGCTCTCGGCGATCTGAGCCCTCATGAGATTTGGCGGCTTGGTACATTCCATACGATTGAAGTACGGGCCCGTCGGAGGCTAAGCGTGGCTGTCGAGCCTACACTCGTCAGCCCACGTCCGCGGTGATCGCTTTCCGCCCCCGATAGCGATAGGTCAGCGGGCGTGGGCATCGCGAATTTTGCGTTCCACAGATCGGGAGCGGCGTTCGCGACGTTGAGCAAGTATCTCTGCATTCAGTCTGAGGTCGGATTCGTCTCCGATCTCCACGCTCGCCTCGTTGAGCTTTACTCCTCAGACTGCTCGAAGGGCCGGCGTGGATGCCTTGAGGTCTGACTCGGTAAATTGGATCGGTTTCCGTTCCTCAAGCTTCAACATAAGTGGTCATGTCGGCACGCCTTGAGGGGGGCGGTTCGTCGGCCTTCCACGCCCGTCTCAAGCTCGCCCCACACTTGCCGAGGGGCGGGCGTGGATGCCTGCTTCCGATTGGCAAGCAGATATGGGGCCTAAGCTAGACAGTAACATCGGCTCATGTCGACCGCGACCATCTTTAGGAAACCCATTCTCCTTCAGAGCCAACGAGAGGGCGCGGATGCTTTCTGACGCCCTAAGCTTGACCTAACCGGTATTTTGGACCGTTCGGATGAGAGGCTACTGCATGGTAGCGGCCATGGGTCGCCGGAAGGCCGGATTCGGGAAGCTGATAGGCGCGGGCGGCCGATAGCCGAGTGAGGAATGCGGTTGCATGCGTTCTGCCATAGGCCGATCACGATCTGCGCCTCCTTCGGCGCTGGGAAGATCACCCGGCGCAGGCACTCGTGGCCCAGCTTGCCCTTGGAGCTCCTATCCCCGATGCCGTCCACCGCGTGCCGGCGTCGCTCGGGGGCTGCAAATTTTCCGAGGCGACGTCCGCCAGCACCTGACCCACCAGAGATAGATCGACCAACAAACGACGAAGGCGGGCGTTCTCGCGCTCCAGGTCTTTCATTTTCTTCGCTTGATCAATTTTCAGACCTCCGTACGCGTTGCGCCAGCATCGGTAGCTCTGCTCGAAGACGTCCGCATTCTTGCACGCGAGGGCGATGCTCTTGCCTTGTGCCGCCTGTACCTCGATCTGGCGCAGCAGCACTACGACCTGCTCCGCGCTCGGCTTCTGTCCTCGCTTCATCCCCACCTCCGCCGGTCCAGGACGATCCTCTCAATAAGTCCGGTCCAAAGCCAGTCGGTCAGGTCAAGCCCCAGGAGGCCCGGCGTCGGCTCCCGGCCACGCACGGACGCCTTGATGGAGCGCCGCCGCCGCTGGGCCGCCTCTGGGCGCCTCCCGCCCGCCATCGCCGCGCGCTTCACCCTAGCCGAGCAGGGCGTGCTCGCGCTCGTGGCTGCCGAAGTGGTCCGCCGGAAGGATTGCCGGTTGGCCGTTGGGCACCTGGCGGCGATCGTCGGCGTCGCCGAGACCACCGTGCGCAACGCCATCCGCGAGGCCCGCAAGCTCGGGTTGCTGACGGTGGAGGAGCGCCAGATCACGGGCTTCCGCAACGACACCAACATCGTGCGGATCGTCTCGCTGGAGTGGCTGGCCTGGCTCCGACTGGCAAGGAAGGCGAATGCCGCCTGGCCTACCCCTATCCGAAGGGAGGGCCGTCATGACCCCGCTTCGGAGGGGATAAGGTGCAAATCCGCGAAGCGCACGCCTACTGAGGTTCCAGATCTGGGGAAAACGAGGCCCGCGGAACCGAAAAAGGGCTGCCGACAAGCGGCTGACGACCTCGACCGATCAGACCGATCGAGAATTCTCGCGGGTGGTGGCGCGGGCCGAGCTATGCGTTGAGGGTCTGCGGCCGGACGGTATGACGAACGCAGTTGTGTCCACCGTCGCTCATGACGGCATTCGACTAAGTCATGAAAGGTTGACCTGATGGGGTTCTCACACTTTTGGCATTGTTGCGACGTTGGCGTGCGATGACAGCGTTCGAACTGATCCGTGCACTCGCCCATGATGCGACTGTCGGCATCGTCGTCACCGATCCGATGGTTGAGCCGCCTGGCCCAACGATCCTCTACGCGAATGCCGCCTTCAGCCGCCTCGTGGGCCGCGAGCTCAACCAGATCGTCGGACACAACCCCCGGTTCATGCAGGGGAGGGAGACCCGCCGGGAGACGCTGGACGCATTCCACCGCGCCCTGGCGGCTGGCGAGCGCTTCCATGGCTACCTGACTAACTACCGCGCCGACGGCACAAAGTACCGGGCTGAGATCGACTGCAGACCATTGCGCGCTGCCGACGGACGCATCGAGAACTTCGTCTCGTTCGAGCGTGAGGTGCTTCGACGGATCGGCCGCCCCGCCGGAAACGCCGCCGGACGCTACGAGCCGGTCAGCGTAAGTAACGATGCATTAATCGGAACCCTGCGCGCTATCGGCGTCTTTGAGCACGCATAAGTTGTATTGCTGCGTATTTCTGAAATGTATATGCCAGCAATGAAATCAAACTTAGATTAGTTTCTTTTCCGATTGGCCGAACTACCATTGTATTAATCCTTAAATAACGTTTTTTAGGCAGTGTCTGGCTAATGGCGCTACGTTCGGGTGATGCGCCGGCGGACTGCACCGGGGGCCTTTAGGCACCTGTGGTGTCGTCGAGCAGCTACAACTACCCTCGCAGGAGTCGTTGCCATGTTCGGTGGAACGCGGACGCATGCCGATTTCGCGGCCAAACTCGATGCCCTGGACCGCTCGCAAGCGATCATCGAGTTTCAGCCCGACGGCACCATCCTCACCGCCAACGCCAACTTCCTGACGGCGATGGGCTACACCCTGCCCGAGGTGCGGGGGCAGCATCACGCGATGTTCGTCGAGGCGGCGCACCGTGACAGCACCGAGTACCGGGCGTTCTGGGATACCCTGCGGCGGGGCACGTTCCAGTCCGCGGAGTTCAAGCGTATCGCCAAGGGCGGCCGACCCATCTGGATCCAAGCGAGCTACAACCCAGTGCTCGATCGCACCGGCCGCGTTGTGAAGGTGGTCAAGTTTGCCTCCGACATCACTGCTCAGAAGCTGCGTGCCCTCGACGCTGACGGCCAGATCATTGCCTTGCACCGCTCGCAGGCGGTGATCGCCTTTGATCCGACCGGTACGATCCTCGACGCCAACACCAATTTTCTCGACGCAGTGGGATACCACCTCGACGAGGTCCGAGGCCGTCACCACAGTCTGTTCGTAGACGCCATAGAGCAGACGGGCGAGGCCTATTGCGGGTTCTGGGCCAAGCTCGCGCGGGGCGAGTTCGCCGCGGGCGAGTTCCGGCGCATCGCCAAGGGCGGCCGCGAGGTCTGGATCCAGGCGACCTACAACCCGATCACGGACGCGGACGGGACGGTACTGAAGGTGGTGAAGTTCGCCGCTGACATCACTGCGCAGGTGCACGAACGCCAGCGCCGGGCCGAGGCGCAGCGTGCGATCAGCGTAGACCTCGACGCAATCGGCTCTGCGGTTGGGGACGTCACCCGGCAGACTGCGGAAGCGGTCGGCACGGTTGGACAGGTTTCAAACGACATCCAGTGCGTAGCATCGGGGGCGGAGGAGCTGTCAGCCTCCGTCGGCGAGATCAGCCAGCAGGTCAGTCACGCCGCGCGTATGGCAGGCGAGGCGGTCGAGCAGGCCCGGCACACAGGATCCATCGTGACGGGGCTAAGCGGGCAGGCAGCCCAGATCGGCGACGTGGTGGCGCTGATCCAAGGTATCGCCTCGCAGACCAACCTCCTCGCTCTCAACGCCACGATTGAGGCGGCGCGAGCCGGAGCCGCTGGAAAGGGCTTCGCAGTCGTGGCGTCCGAGGTGAAGGCCCTAGCTGAGCAAACTGCCAAGGCGACCGATCAGATCCGCGGTCAGATCGCGGCGACGCAGACAGCGACACGCGAGGCCGTCGATGCCATAGGCTCGATCCAAGGGACGATCCGGGCGCTGGACGAGGTCTCCACTGCAATTGCGGCAGCAGTGGAGGAGCAATCGGCAGTGACGCGCGAGATGTCAGGCAGCATGCACACGGCAGCCCATGGTGTGACCACGATCGCCGGCGGCATGGAGGCGATCGCCCGGGCGAGCGAGCAGGTCGATACCGCGACGCGGCAGGTTCGGGAAGCTGCGCGGGCGGTCGGCTGACGATGGCCCGGGCCCCTGATTTGAGCGCCCCCATTCTTCAGGATGACTGGGCGCAGCTATCGGAGGTTAGCGCTGCCTTGCGGCGCGGCCTCGACGACGCGCTCACGGATCTGGTGCGTGCAGCGGTCGAGGATCCACCGACATCCTGTGCGGCGAGTTGCGCTCGCATCGACCGGGTATTCGGAGACCGGATGGCCCCATATTGGAGCCTCGACTGGGCAGTGGAGCAGGCTGAGGCGCTGCAGCGCGCGCTGAAGGAGGGCTTGCGCCAGGGACCATGTCTAAATGGCAGAAATGATCCCGAGGCTGGTAGATCATGACCGGAACGATCATCCCGCTCCGGCTGAAGCGCGACGAGGCATCCGCGCTCGCCAGTTTCGACACCCTGGCGACCGAACTACTGGCTGAGGGACGAGCCCCGAACCTATCGGTCGCGCGGTTCGACGCCATTCTGAAGAAGCTTCGTGGACAGCGAGCAAAGTTGGCCTCGGTCCTGGCTGACCTAGAGGCCAGAGCGCCAAGCTGCGACGCGCAGATCGAGACCGTCAACGTAGACTTGCGCAACGGGGCACGCGAGGGACTAACTCATATCGACCTGTTCATCCGGGAGGCAATGAGCTGCAGGTTGAAGAGTGAGCCGGCCTCCATCAACGAGGCCGGGCCATGGCCGTTCGCCGTTGGTGATCAGGACCGTTGATGTTCAAATTTGTACGGATCCTCTGACGAGGGTTGATGGATAGGCGATGGGCGAGCTTCTGCTGATCACCGACGACATCCATCGCGGCAGGCGCCTGTCGCGGGATCTTGGCACGCGCCGACCGTGCGACGTCCATGACCTTTACGACGACGCACTGCCGGCCATAAGCCCTGCCCTGATCATCAGTGATGTCGAGTCCGTCACCTCCGAGGCTATCGTTCGCCTGCGCCGCGCGCTGGCGCAGCTTCGCGGCGAAGGGGTTCCATACCTTTTCCTAGCGCATGGTAATGCCGCTCGTGCGGAAGCTCAGGCTCGGGTTCTTGGCGCGACTTCTACGGCCGGGGTGTCCGATATGGTCGGCGCCCTGGACTATCTGCAGGGGGCATCGATCCCAGCGCTCGCCCGAACGCGGGCTGCCGAGGCTCGACAGTTCTTCCAGCACGCCTTGTTCTCCGGTCAACCGATCACGCCTGCCGTGGCCGATGCCGGTACCGAACTGGTTGTGCGCGCTGTGAGCGACACCGGCATCGATGGCTGGGTCCGGGCGGTCCAGCAGTTCGACGATGCTACCCACCAGCACTGCCTGCTCGTTGCCGCCCTCGCCGCAGCGTTCTCGGGTGCGCTCGGGTTACGTCCGCCTGACCGCCACCGCCTGACCCGTGCCGCCCTGCTGCACGATGTCGGCAAGATCCATGTCCCCATCGAGATCTTGAACAAGCCGGGCCGTCTCACCCATTCGGAGACGGCGGTGATGCGCACGCATGCGGAACGTGGTCATGCCATGCTCGTGGGTGCTGGGTTCGATGACGGCCTGTTGGCGGCCGTGCGCTCGCATCACGAGATGATCGATGGGACCGGCTACCCCGACGGTCTTCGAGGGTGGGAAGTCCCGGACTTCGTGCGCTTGGTGACGGTCTGCGACGTCTACGGGGCGTTGATAGAACGGCGTCCTTACCGGGCATCCATGTCTGGCCCGGACGCCTACGACATTCTGCAGGGCATGACCGGTCGGCTGGACGACGATCTTATCCGAGCCTTCAAGCCGGTCGCTGCAGCGTTTAGACCGGCGTCCTAAAGGGGGGCGCCTGAGCTGCCATCGTCATGAGGCGTGCAGCTACTGAACGTGGATGGTAAGCTTCATCTTCGGGTGGATGCCACACTGGATGATGAAGTCGCCGGGCTCCTTCAGGGTCAACGTGGCCTGCTTGCCAGGCTCCTGGTCACCGGCGTCGAACGCGAACCGATCGGCCTCGATGAAGGCGTGATGCACCGCGCTGTCGTCACCGTTGACCAAGGTGATGGTGTCGCCCTTGCGCAGGAACAGGTCGGTGGGATCGTAGTGTCGGCCCTTCTGCAGCACGATACGGACGACGTTGGTAAGATCGGCTTTAGCCGGCCCGAGCGTGAGCAACGCCGTCATGAGCGCGATAGGCGCACCGATGAGAAGCGAGCGGCCTAAATTGTAAATTACCACGGATGCGGCCTGTATAAATCAATCTTCGACGTCTCGGCCTAGCAAATTTTGGCTACAAGTCGCCTAACCGAAATCAGTATAGCGGCCTAAATATCTCGGTGCTTCAGGTCCGCTTTGCGGGATGAGTGGCAATTGCGCGTTGGTCGCAACACGCTTTTAACCACGGGCGATGCCGGCTCGATGCCTCAAGCGTAAGGCCCACCGAACAGATCTCCGATCGCATTCCGCCGGAACAGCGTGTGCCGGTGACGCCTCGGATGCTCCAGCTGATTGCAGATCTCTACATGCCCTGCTGAACGATTACGCCGTACCAGCCCTGTCCGAGGTAGGTCTCATATCCTGGTGTGCGGTGGTAGGCGGTGATTGTTCCGTTGCGTGGATCCCGCTCTACGCCGCTCTGCTGACTGCCCAGATCGACCGCCAGCATCTCGCTCAACACGCCCTGACCATCTGAGGCTGCCAGCACGCGCCGATGCGCGTCGACCAGCAGGACACGGGTCCGGCTTCGATCCTCGGGCGACACGCGTACACCCTCGACGATCGTGCGCGCTTGCGGC